>DAIRDY010000122.1:0-6936 GCA_036795935.1 Moraxellaceae bacterium
GCACGGGACAGCAGCGGGAGCCGGCAGTGAGGCGCGGCGATGTGGCGGAGGTGGTGGGCGGGGGAAAAGAACAGGGCCCCGGAGGGCCCTGTGTGAGGAGTATGACTTACCGCGCACGCTGCCACTGCTTGGCGTCGGGGTCGTACTGGATGGTGACCTCTTCCTGGCCTTCGACATCGATCACCACGCGGCGGTCGGGCTGCAGGCAGTCGATGAGCTCGCGGCTGGCGGTTTCGCTGTCGCCGCAGGAGGTGCCGGTGACCGGATCGGCTTCGCCGTGGCCGGTGGCGGTCACCTGGTCGAAGGGCAGGCCCTTGCTCACGATGTACTGGCGCACGGTGGCGGCGCGGCGTTCCGACAGGCGCTGGTTGTAGTCATTGGCGCCGAGACGGTCGGTATAGCCATGCACGTTGATCGTGCGGTCCTTGTGCTTGGCATGGCCCTTGAGGCCGTCGATCAGGCCGTCCAGTGACTTGCGGCCGGCATCGGACAGCTCTGCCTTGTCGAAGGCGAACAGCGTGTCGGCCTTCAGCGTGAAGGACTCGAGGCGACGACGCTTGGGCAGCGGTGTCACCGGCTTGTCGGCAGGCTTGGCCACGCGATAGGCCGACGGGTCTTCGAGGCCGCAGTACACGCGGTCGCCGTCACCGATGGGATCTTTCTCGTCATTGACCGCATCGGCGCCGATGCCCTTGAGCTGCAACGTCTCGAGCAGGCGGCCGGTGGGGGCCAGCACGCGCGCATGCGCGAGTTCATGATCGGTTTCGGAAATGATGTAGGTGCGCTGCGCATCGTAAAGCTCGTTTTCGCTGTCCAGCAGGTCGAGCAGGGTGCGCTGGCCGATGTCGAACTGCTGGCGGTAGGCATCACGCGCCTTGGCGGTGGCCAGCTGGTGCTGGTCCTGCAACACCATTTGCTCGGCCAGCTTCTGCGTGTCGTTCCAGGCGATGCGCGTGGTCTGGCGCAGGTCGCGGCAGATCTTGTCGCGGATGTCGTAGGCCTCGTACAGCTTCTCGTGGTGCTGGCGCACGCGGGCACGGTCGCTGCCGCCGTTGAACAGGTTGTAGTTCAGCAGCAGTTCCAGCCGGCCGCGGGTTTCGCGGTCGAAGATGTTGTCCGGGTTGCGGTCATGCGCCACGCTGGCCTGCAGGGCCAGTGTCGGCCAATAGGCGCCGCGCTTGGAGGCGAGCTCGGCACGGGCGGCACGGATGTTCTCGAGCGCGGCGTTCATGTCCGGCGCCATGCGGAAGCCGCCCTCCTTCAGCTCGTCCCCCGAGGGCAGCTTGCCGACCAGCGAGGGCGGGGGCTGCAGCGGATCGGGCGGTTCGTGGCCGACGATGCGCTGGAAGCGCGCGCTGACGTCGTGCAGGTTGGCGCCTTCGGTGATCAGGTTGGACTCGGCGAGTGCGAGCCGGGCGCCGGCCTGTTCAAGATCGACGCCGCGGCCGATGCCGGCTTCCACGCGCTGTCGCACATGCTCGTAGACTTCCTTGTGCGTGGCGTAGTTGTCCTTGGCCAGGTCGACCAGGCGCCGGTAGCGCAACACGTCGAGATAGGCGCGGGTGGCCTGCAGCGCGGCATCCTCGGCGGTGGCCAGCAGTTCGTAGTAGCGCACGCGCTTGGCGTATTCGAGCCGGCGCACTTCCTTGCTGGTGGCAAAGCCGTCGAACAGCAGCTGGCGCAAGGTCAGCGCGCCGCCATCCACGTTGTAGGTGTCGAGCCGGTCGGGCGCGGCACCCGGGCTCAGGTCACGCTGCTCCAGCGTTTCCGAACCGATGTAGCCGCGCAGATCCAGCCGCGGGAAATAGCCGCCACGGGCGACCTTGCGTTCCTCGCTGGCGGCGGTCATCGCGTGATAGCGCGCCACCACCTCGGGGTTGCGCATCACGGCTTCTTCCACCGCGCCTTCCAGCGTGGAGACATCGGCCGCGTGCAGGGCGCCGGCCAGGCAGGCGCCGGCCAGCAGGGGAAGGTGCCAACGTAAAAACCGGTTCATGTTCCTCTCCTTGACGAAACGGCGGACAACGCCGCCCGTTATGTCCTTTGTGAAAAGTCACGGTCCCCGGCAAAGCGAAAAGGCATAAGAGAAAAAGCATGCGCGGTCGCAGCACGACCGCAAGTTTCCAGAAGTAATAGACCAGTATTCCGACCCTGCAAGAAGGAATTGCTCACCTACACTTTCAGCTGTCGGTTACTGTCACGGCCCGGGGCGCAGCTGCTGCCGGCGGGCCACTGTTGTCCCGGCACCGGCTGGCCGGTGCCCAAGGTCCGGTGGTACCCATGCCGTTCCGTTGCCTGCTCTCCCGCCTGTGGTGTCGCTGCCTGTTGCTGGCGGCGGCCGCCTTGCTGCTGCCGGCACGTGCACTCGACTTTCCGCGGCTCGAGGCCTGGGTGCAGCAGCACTACGGCGGTGATGGCGCCGAGCGCGTGCAGCGCTACCGGGCGCAACTGCCGCAATGGCAGGCGCTGGACGAGCGCGAAAAGCTCAAGCGGGTGAACGAGTTTTTCAATCGCGGCATCCGCTTTGACAGCGATGTGGCCATCTGGAAGCAGGCCGACTACTGGGCGACGCCGGGCGAGACCCTGGGCCAGGGGGCCGGCGACTGCGAAGACTTCACCATCATCAAGTACTTCACGCTGCGCACGCTGGGTGTGCCGGTGCAGAAGTTGCGCCTCACCTATGTGCGCGCGCGCATCGGCGGGCCGTCCAGCAACATTACGCAGGCGCACATGGTGCTGGCGTATTACGCCACGCCCGAGGCCGAGCCGCTGATTCTCGACAACCTGCTCGGCGAGATCCGCCCCGCGTCGCGGCGGCCGGACCTGATGCCGGTATTCAGCTTCAACAGTGACGGGGTATGGGCGGCGGGCGCACAGGCGGCGACGCCGGTGGAGCGGCTGTCGCGCTGGACCAATCTCGTCGAACGCATGCAACAGGAAGGATCGGAATGACGGCCTGAGGGCCGCAGGAGGTTGCCATGTCGCTTTTCCGCCGCTTGTGGCTGACGGTGGCGTTCACCACGCTGGTCGCGTTTGCCGGCAGCTTTGTGGTGAGCATGCTTACCGCGCGCCACTACCTCGAGCAGCAACTGTATGCCCACAGCACGGACACCGCGGCGGCACTGGCGCTGACCATGTCGCAGCAGGCCAAGGACGAGGCCACGACCGAGCTGCTGGTGAGTGCACTTTTCGACAGCGGACATTTCCGCAAGGTGAGCTACCGCAACGTGCAGGGAAAGGTCGTGGTCGAGCGCATCAACGAGTTGCGCATCGACAACGTGCCGGCTTTTTTTGCCGCCGTGTTTCCGATCGAGGCGCGCGAGGGCGAGGCGCTGGTGTCCGACGGCTGGCAGCAGGCCGGCAAGGTCGTCATTCTCGCCGACGTGCGCTTTGCCTATGCCGCGCTGTGGTCGGGGGCGCTGCGCCTCTTGCTGTGGATCGTGGCGGCCGGCGTGCTCACCGGCGTGCTGGGCTCGCTCATCCTGCACACCATCCGCCAGCCGCTGGACCGGGTTGTCGAGCAGGCCGGTGCCATTACCGAGCGCCGCTTCCTGCAGCTCGACATGCCGCGCATTCCGGAGCTGCGGGCCATGGTGCAGGCGCTGAATTCCATGGTGGTGCGACTCAAGTCCATGTTCGATGAAGAGGCGGCGCGCATCCGCGACCTGCAGCGCCAGGTGAACGGCGACGCGCTGACCGGGCTGGCCAACCGCAACTGGTTCGATTCACGGCTCGCCGCCGCACTCGCCGACGAGGACGCGGCGGCTGACGGCTGTGTGCTCTGGCTGCACCTGCACGAGCTGCAGGGACTCAACCACTCGCTCGGCCACGAGCGCTGCGATGCGCTGCTGCGCGAGGTCGGCGAACTTTGGGGCCGGCTGGCCGAGGGCCATCCCGATCGCGTGGCGGCGCGCCTGGTCGGTGGCGAATTCATGCTGCTGGCACCGCGCCTGCTGCCGGCGGAAGCGCAGGCGCTGGCGCAGGGCATGGTCGACCGCGTGGTGGCGCTTCTCGACAACAGCTACGACCTGCGCGGCAACCGCGTGCATCTCGGCATTGCGGTCTACCACCACGGACAAAGCCCGGCACTGGTGCGCGAGCATGCCGAGCAGGCGCTGACGGCGGCCATCAGCGACAGCGACAACGCAATTGCCCTGGTCGATCGCCGCGAGCCGGCGCGCGAGGACATTCCGTGGCAGACGCTGCTGGCGCGCGGGCTGGCCGAGCGCTGTTTCTACCTGCAGTCCTTCCCGGTGGTGCGCAGCGACGGCACGCCGCTGCACGAGGAAATGGCGTTGCGCCTGCGTCATCCGGACACCGGCGTGCCGCTGTCGGCCGCCGCCTTCCTGACCCAGGCCACCCGCCTCGGGCTGACGCCGGCGCTGGACCTTGAAGCCTGCCGCCAGGGCATCGCGCTGTCGCGCCTCGAAGGCCGGCAGCTGGCCATCAACCTGTCCATCGAGTCGGCGCAGTCGGCGGACTTCCTGGATGCCCTGGTGCTGGAGCTGGCCTCGCACGGCGACATCGCGCGCCGGCTCTGGTTCGAGGTCAGCGAGCACGGCCTGACCGGCGAGCTGCGCACGCTGAAGCAGCTCACCGAGCGCCTGCATCCGCTCGGCTGCCGCATCGGCATCGACCATTTCGGTCGCCACTTCAGCAGCCTGCCGCATCTGCATGCGCTGGGCCTGGACTACCTGAAAATCGACAGCAGCCTGATCAGCGGGCTGGATACCAGCGCCGGCAACCAGGCGCTGGTGCGGGCGATTGCCGGCATTGCCGGCAACCTCGGCCTGCTGACGATTGCCGAGCGCGTGCAGACGCCGGGCGAGCGCGCGACGCTGGCGGCGCTCGGTGTCAGCGGTCTCACCGGTCCGGTGCTGGCGGCGACCTGAGCGCGCGCCGCTGTTCGGTGGCCGGCAGCGGCAGCTTGAGGGCGCGTGCAAAGGCGGTGGCGGTGTCGCGCGCCGCCCGCTCGCCGTGAAAGCCGTTGCCGATGCCGAGCCGGCGTCCGTCGCGGGTCTGCACTTCCAGCCGGTAATACAGGATGTGCCGGTTGCCCACCGTGGCGCTGCCGTCCTGCACCGCGAGCAGGCCCTGCACGTCCGCCAGCGCCATCTGCCGCGACGGCAGCGGCAGGCCGAACAGCCAGCGCCGGATCGTCAGTGTCGTCCGGTCCCCCTCCACGCGCAGGCGCTGCCCCAGCACCCACAGCGCGCTGGCCAGCAGCACGAGGCCGATGACGCCGCACAGCGGCGCAAATCCCCAGCGCGGCAACCAGTCGCCCGTCTGGAACAGGGCGACGCCGGCGCCGCTGAAAATGGCGCCGGCCAGCCCCTGCCCCAGGGCCGCGCCCCAGCGCCGGCCGGCCGGAAAATCCAGCACCACGCTGCCGTCCGGCAAGGTCTCGACCCGCGGTGCCGTCGGCAGGGCTGCGGTCGCTGCCGCGTGATGCAGGCGCATGCGGGCGGCCGGCAGGCCGGGGGCCGGCAGGTCGCAGGCAAACACCGGCAAGGACCACTGGCGCGAATAGTCGATGCCGGGCAGGTCGGCCCGCAGCCGCAGCTGCCAGTCGGTGTAGTCGTCCGACGGGGCGGAGGACGCCGGCAGCGTGGCCGGCACCGCGAGGCTGAACCACAGCCGGGTGTGGCCCTCGGCCGTGGGCTCGCCGGCGAGCAGCAGCGTGTCCTGCCAGAGCGGTGTGTGTGAGGTGCGCCGGTTCTTGCCGCTGCCGGTGGTGTGGATGCGCAGGCAGCTCAGCGTGAGCTCGAAGGCGGTGTCGGCCTGGAAGGGCACGGCCGCCACGATGTCGCCGCCGACGCTGCCGCCCAGCCGCCCCGGGTAGGGGTCCAGGGTCAGCGTGCTGGCGCCGAACTTGCGCGCCGCCAGCGTCAGGTACACGGCGGTGACCAGCAACCCTGCGCCCACCAGCGGGAACAGCGCCGCAACCAGCATCATGCGGTTGCCGCGCGCGAGTTCGCCGGGCAGGGCAAAGGTCACCGGCAGGCTGAGCGCCGACCAGAACAGCGCGAATGCCCAGATCATCACCAGTGCGCCGCGCGCTCGTGTGGTGATGACGGGCGAGGCCCATTCTGCGCGTGACAGCCAGGGCTGGCCGGCAGGTGCCTCCGGCAGCACGCTGTCGCGATGTGTCAGCGCCCACCACAGCAAGCCGCCACCCGCACCGCCAAAAATGAACGCGAACAGCGCATAAAAGCCCAGCAACTCCCAGCGCAGCCCGCGGTGGTACACCGCCTCGTCCGGATTCTTGGGGTTCACCCACACCGTCACGGCCTGTCCCGTGGCCTGCGCCTGCATCAGTTCCTGCGCGCGGTCGCGCTGGAAGCTGCCGACGTTGTCATGGCCGGTGTCGTTGATGGCGACGCGCCGGCCGCTGCGCTCGCGGCCGCCGGCGTAATAGCGGTACTCGGCCTGCGCCTGCCAGCTGCTGTTGTCGTCGCCGCGACTTTCGCCGAGGGTGGCGTGGATCACCTGTGCGCTGACCGGCTGCCAGCCCTGCATGCGCCAGGCATCGTGCAGCGACGGCAGGATGCCGAGCGCCACGGCGCCGAGGCCGACCAGCAGGAAGGGCAGGCTGAACAGCGCCAGGCCGACACGGCCGCGCCGGGTGGGGGTTGCCGTCATGGCCGACCGCTCCGTGCATATCTGTGCGCGGCAGCTTAACAGCCCGCTGAAAAATTCTTGCTTCCTGGCCAAGCATGGCCGGGTCGCGAATCAATCACGTCTTCAGTGACTGATTCGGCGTGGAGCGATTCCGGACATGCGCCGGAATCGCGGGCTGAAAAAGGCCGGATGGGCCTTCTTCAGAAACCGCTAACAGTGCGCGTCCGCTGTGCTCTGCCTGCGGGACTCCCCCGTTCGGGGGATGGCCGGCGCGGATTGATTGGAGAGGCTAGGCAGCAACCCGTTTCGAGCGCC
>DAIRDY010000123.1:0-6909 GCA_036795935.1 Moraxellaceae bacterium
GTCACACCCTGCACACGCTTGAACCAGCGGATGAAGGACTGGCTTTCCTGGAAGCCGAGCTGCTGCGCCACCTGTGCCACCGGCAGCGCCGATTCGCGCAGCGTGTCCTGTGCCAGCGTCAGCCGCACTTCATCGACCAGGCCGCGGAAACTGTGGTTCGCCGCCTCCAGCTTGCGGTGCAGGCTGCGCGCGCTGATGCCGAGCTGGCCGGCAACGCGTTCGCGCACCGGCGAGATGCCCTGGCTCAGCTCCTGCAGCAGCAGCGCACGCACCGCTTCCACCAGACTCGCTTCACGCCGCCGCGCCTCCAGTTGCTGGCGCGCATGCTCCTCGAGCGCGCGATGCAGCGCCGGATCGGCCAGCACCAGGGGCAGCGCCAGTGCAAACGGCGCCAGCAGCAGCGCATTGCAGCCCTGGCCGAAATGCACCGGGCAACCGAAAAAGCGTTCGTAGGCATGGGCCGCCACACCCTCGGGCCGCGCATGCCGGAAGTGCACACCAAGGAGCGGGCGCTGCGCCGGCCGGCGCGCCAGGCGCAGCATGTTGGCCCAGCAGCCGAGCACGCACTCCACCGCATGGCGGCGCACCTCGGCATCGACAAAGGCGCACTCCCACTGCCAGAGCGCCATGCCCGGCTGGTGGCAGAGGCGGGTGGTGCCGATGTCGCTGAGCAGGCGCTCGAAGCGCGTGGTGCTCTCGATCAGGCCCTGCACCGTGCTGCTGGTCTGGGTGACATAGCCGAGCACGCCGAGCATGGACAGGTTCACCTGTGGCGCCGACAGCAGGCCGAGCAGCGGATTGCCAATGCGGGCCTGGCCCTGCGCCACCAGGCGCTCGACGCAGTCGGCTGCCACCCAGCCCTCGGTCTGCAGCAGCCACTCCTCGGACAGGCCGGACTCGGCCAGTAACTTGTCCGCTTCCAGGCCATGGCTGCGGCCCAGCTGCACAAGCTGGCGCAGGATGAGAATGGAGACACCGGGCTGGCCGGCGCTGGCATGGTTCCCTGTCATGGTCTGGTCCTGCGGCACTTCTCGGGGCGGGGCCGCTTGCCCCTATTCTGGACATGCCGCCTTCCCGGCCGCCCCTGCCGTTCGTCGCCATGCGAGCGGCTGGCCGTTCCGGTTCATGTTGCTGACCGCTTCGGCACTCTCGACCCTCGCCCCTGCTGCCTATTCTTTGACCACTCCGGCGGCCCGACTGCCGGCTGACAAAAAAGCCCCCCGGCCTGGCCGGGCCGACAACAAGAACAACGAGGACGTCATGAAGCGCATGCTCACCCCCCTGCTGCTGGCCTGCGGCCTGCTGGCACCGCTGGCCGAGGCGGCCAGCTACAATATCTGTAACAGCACCGGCTGCAAGACCGAGTCCTTCTTCACCTGGCCCTGGGAAGAGAGCAGCTACGGCAAGACCCGCCATCCCATCGTGCTCGCCCACGGCATGGCCGGCTTCTCCAAGATCGGTCCGGTGGACTACTGGTACGGCATTCCCCAGGACCTGGCCAAAAACGGCGCCAATGTCTTCGTGACCCAGGTGGCCTCCTTCCAGTCCTCCGAGGTGCGTGGCGAGCAGCTGCTGCGCCAGGTGGAAACCATTCTCGCCATTACCGGTGCGCCGAAGGTGAACCTGATCGGCCACAGCCATGGCGGCCAGTCGGTGCGCTATGTGGCCGGCGTGCTGCCGTCGCGCGTGGCTTCGGCCACGGCCGTCGGCAGCCCCAATACCGGCTCGCCGGTGGCCGACGTGGTCCGCGGCGCCACCGAGATTCCCGGCCTCGGCCCGCTGGCCACGCCGCTGATCACTGGCGCCGTCAACGGCCTGTTCACCGTGGTCGGCCTGCTTTCCGGCGAACGCTTCGACCAGGACGCGCTGGCCGGCATGGAGTCGCTGACGCTGGCCGGCGCCGCCGCCTTCAACCAGCGCTTCCCGGCGGCGCTGCCGCCCGCCGCCAACCGCTGCGCCGAGGGCGCCTACAGCGTGGCTGGCGTGCAGTACTACTCCTGGAGCGGCACCGGCCACCTGACCAATGCGCTGGACCCCAGCGACCTGCCGATGGCGGCCACCGGCCTGGTCATTCCCGAGGCCAACGACGGCCTGGTCGGGCGTTGCGCCAGCCATCTCGGCCGCGTCATCCGCAGCAACTACTTCATGAACCACCTGGACGAAGTGAACCAGCTGTTCGGCCTCACCAGCATTTTCGAGACCGACCCCAAAGCCGTGTTCCGCCAGCACGCCAACCGCCTGAAGAACGCCGGCCTCTGAGTGCCGTGTACTGACGAAGGCCCCGCCCCGGCGGGGCCTTCGCCTTTGCGGCGCGTCCGGCCGCCACGGCGTGGCGTGCATTGCCACCCGGCCCTGCTGCCCGCGGACGCCGGCGGCTGGCACAATCGGCGGCCTGCCTGCCACGAGGATGTCCCTCCATGCCCCAGGTTCCCCTGCGCGACGGCCAGCGCCTGCACGTGCGCGTGATCGGTCGCGGCCAGCCGGTGCTGATGCTGCCCGGCCTCGGCATGAGCTCCGCGCACTGGCTGCCCTTCGTGCTGCCCTATGTGCACCGTTTCCGTTTCGTCATGCCCGATTTCCGCGGCTTCGGCCGCTCGGCGCACCTGCGCCTGAACCAGGCCGATGTCTTCCACAACCACATGCAGGATGTGCAGGACGTGATCGCGCATTTCGCGCTCGACGATTTCCTGCTCGCCGGCATTTCGCTGGGTGGCTCCACCTCGCTGCACCTGTTGCGCGAAGGCGGCTTCGGTGGCGTGCGCCGCTACCTGCACATCGACCAGTCGCCCTGTGTCGGCAACCGCGAGGACTGGTCGCACGGCCTGTTCGGCGCGCGCCAGGACGAGCTGTTTGCGCGCCTGCGGGCGCTGCTCGCCGTGCTCGAGGCGCATCCTGCCGCCGAATACCTGGACCAGTTGCCGCCGGCCGCACGCCGGCAGGCGGCAACGGTGATGGCCGAGGTGTTCAGCCTGATGGGCGGCCGGCCGGCGCTGGAGCCCGTGCTGCGCCGCGTGCTGCTGCTGCCGGGTGTGGCCGCGCGCCTGCTGCCGCTGTCGCGGCTGGCGGATGCGCGCGCCTATCTCGCGGCCTATTGCAGCGGCGGCCATGATTACCGCGACAGCCTGCGCGCCTGTCCGGTGCCGGTGACGGTGATGGTGGGAATGCGCTCGCCGCTGTATCCGCCGCCTGGGCAGATGGCAATGGCGGCACTGGCGCCGCAGGGCAAGGTGGTGCGCTTCGAGAAGTCCGGCCATGTGCCGCTCACCGACGAACCGCTGCGCTTCACGCGCGAGCTGGGCCGCTTCCTGCACGGGCACTGAGCGCGGCGGCTGCGCATGGCCGCGGCAGACAGCGCCCGCCGTGCGCGCTAGTCTCGGCGGATCGTCCCCGGAGGCATCATCATGCGCAGGCTGAAATGGCTGGTCTTGCTCTGCCTGACGCTGCTCGCGGCCTGCAGCCAGCCGCTGCCGGCGGCGCGCGCCGACTATGTCGGTCGCTGGGAGGGGCCGGGCATGGTGCTGGCCATTACTGCCGAGGGCGAGGTGAGCTATCAGCGCGTCGACGGCGGCGTCACCACGCGCATCGACGCGCCGATCAAGGAATTCCGCGGCCATGATTTTGTCGTCGGCCTCGGTATGTTCACCACCACCTTCGCGGTGACGGCGCCACCACAGCGGCAGGACGGCGAGTGGCGAATGACGGTGGACGGCGTGACGCTGCGGCGCACGCAGGGGCCGCGGCCGCCCACGACCGCCATCTGAGCAAAGACAAAGGCGCCCGCAGGCGCCTTTGTTTTTACTGCGGACCTTCAGGCCTTTTTCACGAATGCCGACTTCAGCTGCATGGCGCCGACACCGTCGATGCGGCAGTCGATGTCGTGGTCGCCGTCGACCAGGCGTATGCCCTTGACCTTGGTGCCGACCTTGATGACCAGCGACGAGCCCTTCACCTTCAGGTCCTTGATCACCGTTACCGTGTCGCCGTCGGCCAGCACGTTGCCGTTGCTGTCACGCACCACGCGTGCGCCGTCTTCCGCTGCCGCCGCGGCCGGCGACCACTCGTGTGCGCACTCGGGGCAGACCAGCAGGCTGCCGTCTTCATAGCAGTAGGTGGAACCGCATTGCGGGCAGGGGGGCAGCTTACTCATGGCGGTTTCCGTGAAGGTGAAAGTGGCGTGAAAAGTGGCGTGAGCGCAGTGGCGCCGAAAACGCGGAAACAAAAAAGGGAGCATGGCTGCTCCCTTTTCCGGGCGGTGGCGCTGCGCGGGACTCAGGCCTTGGCGCGGGCGCGGAATTCGCCGGTGCGGCTGTCGATCTCGATCTTCTCGCCGATCTCGATGAAGGCGGCAACCTGCAGCTCGTAGCCGTTGTTCAGGCGCGCGGTCTTCATCACCTTGCCGGAGGTGTCGCCCTTGGCGGCCGGTTCGGTGTAGGCGACTTCACGCACGATCAGCGTCGGCAGTTCCACGGAGATGGCCTTGCCGTTGTAGAACACCACTTCGCAGACGTCTTCCATGCCTTCTTCCATGAAGTGCAGGGCTTCGCCCAGGTTTTCCTTTTCCACTTCGTACTGGTTGTATTCCTCGTCCATGAACACGTACATGGGATCGGCGAAATAGGAGTAGGTGGCGTTCTTCTTTTCGAGGATGACCTGCTCGAACTTGTCGTCAGCCTTGTAGACGGTTTCCTGCGCCTGGCCGGTGAGCAGGTTCTTCATCTTCATCTTGACGACGGCCGCGTTGCGACCGGATTTGTTGTATTCGGCCTTGAGCACGATCATCGGCTCGGTGCCGACCATGATCACGTTGCCGGCGCGGATTTCCTGGGCGGTTTTCATCGTCTTGCTTCCGGGGGGAGTTTGCGAAAGGCCGCTATTCTACCCGGCTCGCGTAAAAACGCATCACACTCCCGGCCAGATCGGGCAGGCTGGCCAGTTGGGCGCTCCAGCGCCGGGCGGCGGCGGTCAGCGCCGGCAATTCTTCCAGCAAGCCGGCCCAGGGCCCGTCGGCCTGGCCGCGGTTCCAGGCCTGCTGCGCTGCCGCCCAGTCCGGCCCGAAGCCGGCACCGGCCTCGGCCCGCGCCAGGAAGGCGGCCAGCTTCAGCAGGTGGGTGTCTTCGTCCTGCGGGTAGATGTGCCAGAGCAGGGGGCGCCCGGCCCACTGCGCCCGCACGAAGGAGTCCTCGCCGCGCACCGCGTTCAGCGTGCAGGCCTGCAGCAGGCGGTCGTAATCGTCGTGCGCCAGGAAGGGCAGCACAGCCAGCCGCAGCCGGCCGCGCGCGAGGCGTGCCCCGGGCATCAGCGTGGCCGGGGCGACACCGGCCCAGGCCGCGACATCGCCCAGCGCCCGCCCCACCGGCAGTAGCAGGAGGCTGTCCTCGCCGGCCGCGGCCAGCACATTAAGAAGTCCGGCGATGGCGGCATTTTCATAGGCAAAAAGCGATATTTTGCGGCCGATGCCGGCAGCTTCCGGGACGCCGATGCGCCTCCAGAAGGCCGCCTGCGCGGCGCTGTCGGCCTGGAAGGCGTCGCGTGCGGCCAGCAGGCCCGCCTCGCGCAGCAGGCCGCCGGTGGCCGCCGTAAAGCCGGGAAACCAGAAGTGTCGTGGCAGGCCGGTGGCCGGATCGGCCGAGGGCAGGCCGTGACAGCCTGCCACCCAGTTCTCGGCGCTCAGGTACTCCAGATTCAGCCAGACCGGGGGCTGGGGCCGCGCCGCCATGGCGGCGACAAACGACGGCGGCAGATGGCAGCCGAAGCCCTCGATCACCAGCTCGCCGGGCGCGGGCGCTGCGATCTCGCCGCGCCAGTGCCGGGCCGTGACGGCGTCCAGTGCCTGCACCTCGGCCGCCGGGTCCAGTGCCGGCGCCATGTGCGCAAAGCTGGCCAGGTCATCCACCCAGAGCGTGACGGCCACGCCGTGCTCCGCCGCCAGCTGTCGCGCCAGGCGCCAGCAGACGCCGAGGTCGCCGTAATTGTCGATGACGGTACAGAACAGGTCGCAGCGCACGCGGTGGTCCGGCAGGTTAAGGACAGAGGAACGGGAAGGTCGCATGGGCGGGCGCCGCGCGCGGTGTAGCGCGCCGGCGACACCTGCCGTCATCACAACCTTGCAACGGGGCCAAGCGTAGCGCCGCCGGCGCGTGCTGTCCTTGTGCGTATGCAAAATTGCGCGCTCCGACATCGTGCGGCATGGAGGCCCGTGGCAAGATGCGGACTGTCATTCCCCCGAGGCAGGAGCCCGCCATGTCCCTTCGCATGCTTTCCCTTTCTGTTGCTTGCCTGTGTGCCGCCGCAGTGGCGCAGGCCGCCCCGCCCAACCTCAAGCCCGGCCTCTGGGAAGTGAAGGCCGAGGGCGACATGCCGGCCATCGGCGGTGCCGAGGCCCGCGCACAGGCCGAGGCCCAGATGGCCGAAATGCGCGCGCAGCTGGCGAAGATGCCGCCGGAGCAGCGCCGCATGATGGAGCAGCACATGGGGCAGATGGGGCTCGGCATCGACACCTCGGCGCAGGGCAAGGGCATGGCCATGCGCATCTGCCTGACGGCCGAGGACATCCGTCGCGAAGCACTGCCGATGTCCGATGACGGCAACGACTGCGAGCACAAGGTGGTCACGCGCAGCGACAAGCGCTGGGTGGCGCAGATCACGTGTCGCGAGCCGCAAATGAGCGGCACTGCCGAGGCGGTGTTCGACAGCGCGACCGCCTACCGCGTGAACGTCAAGGGCACGGTGAAGGAGGGTGGCAAGAGCCAGCCCTTCGACTCGCGCATGAGCTGGACGCATGTCAGCAGCAACTGCGGCAACGTAAAGCCGATGTCGGCCACGGTGCCGGCCGCGCCGGCCAGGCGCTGAGGGACGCGCCATGAGCGTTGCCCTGTACATTGTCTGCGAGCGTGACATCGACGGCTTCGA
>DAIRDY010000124.1:0-6882 GCA_036795935.1 Moraxellaceae bacterium
CGCCGGCGCCGGCGCAGGCTCAGGCGCACGCCCAGGCGCAGGCTCAGGCTCAGGCTCAGGCGCGTGCCGAGCAGGAGCGCTTGGCCCGCGAAAAAGCCGCTGCCGAGGCGGCGCGCCTGGAGAAGGAGCGGCTGGCGCGCCTGGCGGCAGAGGCCAAGGCCCGTGCCGAGGCCGAGCAGAAGACGCGTGACGCGGCCGCCAGGGCCGCCGCGACCAAGCCGGCGGCGATGCCGGCAGCCGCACCTGCGGCGGCTGACCTGCCGCAGGCCTGGGTAGTGCAGGTGGCCAGCCTCTCGACCCGCGACAAGGCCGATGCGCTGGCGCTGAAGCTGCGCCAGAAGGGCTATCGCGCCATGGTCCAGGGGCAGGAGGGGGCCTGGAAGGTGCTGGTCGGCCCCGAGTTGAACCGGGCTGTCGCCGACACCGTCAAGCAGAAGCTGGCCGCCGACAGCGAACTCAAGCTCTCGGGCTGGGTGCAGGCCTGGAAGCCCTGAGGGATGACTGAACAGGGTGCCGGCAGTGTGCTGGCGGTGCGCGGCCCTGTGCTAGAATCCGCGCACTTTTTCGGGCAAGGACGGCAGTCGGACTGCCGTTTTGCGTTTCTGGGGCAGCCGTCCCGGTTTTCGTGAGCAGTGCGCATGCAGTGGCATACCGCCGACTGGATCATTCTCGGGGTGTTCGCGCTGTCGATGGCCTTCGGTTTTTACCGGGGCTTCGTGCGCGAGGCCTTTGCGCTGGCGGGCTGGGTGGCGGCCTATGTCGTCGCCCGCGTGTTCCACGCGCCGCTCGAGCTGCAGCTGGCGGACACCATTGCCACGCCGTCGCTGCGGCTGGTGGTGGCCTGGGGCGGCCTGTTCGTGACCACGCTGCTGCTGGCGGCGCTGGCCGGTTACATGGTGCTGTCGCTGGTGGAAAAGGCCGGGCTGCGTCTGGTCGACCGTTTTCTTGGCGCCGGCTTCGGCATGGCGCGTGCGGCCATCCTTGTGCTGGCAGCGCTGGTCCTGATGGCGCCGTTTGCCGGGCGCGACCCGTGGTGGAGCGAGGCCGTGCTGCCGCAGCAGTTCATGCGTTACGAGCTGCTGGGGCGCGAGCTGAAAGAAAGTGTGGTGAAAGCGGCAAGGGATGCCGGCAGCAAGTTCACGCCGGCGGAGCCGGTGCAACCCGAGCCGGAGCCGGTGCGCTGAGTCGCTGCCCTCCGGTCTGGCCGTAACCAAGAGGTTTTTCTATGTGCGGTATTGTCGGCATTGCAGGCAAGTCTCCGGTCAACCAGTCGCTGTATGACGCGCTGACGGTGCTCCAGCACCGCGGCCAGGATGCCGCCGGGATTGTCACCTGTCACAACGGCAGGCTGTACCTCCGCAAGGAAAACGGCATGGTGCGCGACGTGTTCCACACCCGCCACATGCTGCGCCTGATCGGCAATTTCGGCATCGGCCATGTGCGCTACCCCACGGCCGGCTCCTCCAGCTCCGCCGAGGCCCAGCCCTTCTACGTAAACTCGCCCTACGGCATCACCCTCGCGCACAACGGCAACCTGACCAACGCCCACGACATCGCCCGCGACCTGTTCCGCGAAGACCTGCGCCACATCAACACCGATTCCGATTCCGAAGTGCTGCTCAATGTGCTCGCGCACGAGCTGCAGGAAACCGGCAAGCACAATCCTTCCGAAAACGACATCTTTGATGCCGTGGCCAATGTGCACCGCCGCTGCAAGGGCGCCTATGCCGTGGTCGCCATGATCACCGGCTACGGCATTCTCGGCTTCCGCGACCCGCACGGCATCCGCCCGCTGGTCTATGGCGAGCGCGACACCGACGAGGGCAAGGAATACATCATCGCCTCCGAGTCGGTGGCCATCACCTCGCTGGGCTACCGCGTGGTGCGCGACCTGGCGCCGGGCGAGGCGGTGTTCATCAACTCCCAGGGCCAGCTGTTCAGCCGCCAGTGTGCCGACACGCCGGTGCACACGCCCTGCATCTTCGAGTACGTGTATTTCGCCCGTCCCGACTCGATCATGGACAACATTTCCGTCTACAAGGCGCGTCTGCGCATGGGTGAGCGGCTGGCGCAGAAGATTGTCCGCGAGTGGGGTGCCGATCACGGCATCGACGTGGTGATCCCGATTCCCGACACCAGCCGCACCTCGGCACTGGAGCTGGCCAACCAGCTCAACGTGAAGTACCGCGAGGGCTTCATGAAGAACCGCTACATCGGCCGCACCTTCATCATGCCCGGCCAGAGCCAGCGCAAGAAGTCGGTGCGCCAGAAGCTCAATCCCATCGAGCTGGAGTTCCAGGGCAAGAACGTGCTGCTGGTCGACGACTCCATCGTGCGCGGCACCACCTGCAAGGAAATCATCCAGATGGCGCGCGATGCCGGTGCCAACAAGGTGTATTTCGCGTCGGCTGCGCCGGCGGTGAAGTACCCGAATGTCTATGGCATCGACATGCCGGCCAAGAGCGAGCTGATCGCCCATGGCCGCAGCGAGGAAGAGGTCTGCACGATGATCGGCGCCGACCGCCTCGTCTACCAGGACCTTGACGACCTGATTGCCGCGGCGCGCGAAGGCAATCCGGACATCCAGGAGTTCGACTGCTCCGTGTTCAACGGCCGTTACGTCACCGGCGACATCGACGATGCCTATCTCGAGGCGCTGCAGAGTGCGCGCAACGATGCGGCCAAGAAAAGGAAGGACGGCAAGGACGGGGAGGGCGAGGGCCCGACCATTGTAGACCTCTCCAACGGCAACTGAGCCGTATCGAAAAGGGCCGGCATCTGCCGGCCCTTTTCTTTGTGCACGGGCGGTTCCGGCCGGCCGGGCGGCTCGGGCATACTAGCGGCCTGTTTCCTGCCTGAAGCCTGCCGACATGACGCTCGACGACGAACTCCTGGCCACGCTGGCCTTCGACTCCCTGGCGGTGCGCGCCGGCCAGACCCGCTCGGCCGAGGGCGAGCACAGCGAAGCCATGTTCCTCACCTCGTCCTTCGTGTTCGGCAGCGCGGCCGAGGCGGCGGCCCGTTTTGGCGGCAGCGAGCCCGGCAACATCTACTCGCGTTTCACCAATCCGACGGTGCGCATGTTCGAGCAGCGCCTTGCCGCCCTTGAAGGCGGCGAGCGTTGCGTGGCCACCAGCTCCGGCATGGCGGCCATCCTTGCCACCTGCCTGGGTCTGCTCAAGGCGGGCGACCATGTGGTGTGCTCGCGCAGCGTGTTCGGCACCACCAACGTGCTGTTCGAGAAATACCTGAAGAAATTCGGTGTCGAGACCAGCTTTGTCGAGCTGACAACCGCGGCCGCCTGGCAGGCCGCCATCACGCCCGCCACGAAGCTGTTCTTCCTCGAAACGCCGAGCAATCCCTTGTCTGAAGTGGCCGACATTGCGGCGCTGGCGGCGCTGGCGCATGCCCACGGCATCCTGCTTGCGGTCGACAACTGCTTCTGCACGCCGGCACTGCAGCAGCCGCTGGCGCTGGGTGCCGACATCGTCATCCATTCCGCGACCAAATACCTGGACGGGCAGGGGCGTTGCCTGGGCGGCGCCGTCGTCGGTCGCCAGAAGGAAATGGAAGAAGTGTTCGGCGTGGTGCGCACCTGCGGCCCGACGCTCAGCGCCTTCAATGCCTGGGTGTTCCTCAAGGGGCTGGAAACGCTGAGCCTGCGCATGAAGGCCCATGCTGCCAGTGCGCTGGCCCTGGCCGAGTGGCTGGAAGCGCAGCCGGCGGTGGCGCGCGTGCATTACAGCGGCCTGCGTTCGCATCCGCAGCATGCGCTGGCGGCGCGCCAGCAGTCGGGTTTTGGTGGCGTGCTGGCCTTCGAACTCACGGGCGGACGCGAAGCCGCCTGGCGCTTCATCGATGCCACGAAACTGATGTCGATCACCGCCAACCTGGGGGATGCCAAGACCACGATCACGCACCCGGCAACGACGACGCATGGCCGGCTGTCGCCGGAGGCCAAGACGGCGGCCGGCATTACCGAAGGCCTGATCCGCATTGCCGTGGGATTGGAAGATCTCGCCGATTTGCGCGCGGACTGCGAACGCGGTTTCGCTGCCATCTAGCCGCGGGCTGCAAAACGCCCATCCTCGCTTTTTCAGCCGGCGACTCCGGCCATGTCCGGAATCTCCCGTGCGGTCAGTGCCTGCGGCGCAGTATTGTCAGAGCCGCCAGCCGTCTTCGCCTTCGTGCACGCGTCCTTCGGCGCAGAGCTTGATCAGGTGCGCATGCAGTGAATAGCGCGCCACCGGATGCAGCGCCGGATTCACGTCGTCATACACCTGTGGCGTCAGCTGATCGAGGCTTTGCGCTGTCGCATGCAGCTTCGCCAGCACCTTGGCCTCGCGTGCAAGACGGTGGTGGATGGTGAACTGGATCACTGCCTGCGCATTTTCGATCAGGTCGCCATGGCCGGGGGCAATCACTGCAATGTCCTGCTGCGCCAGTTTTTCCAGCGAGCGCAGGTAGTCGGCCATGCTGCCGGACGGCGGGATGATGACCACGGTCGAGCCGTTGATCAGGTGGTCGCCACTGAACAGTAGCGCTTCCTCTTCCAGCCGGTAGCAGAGGTGGTTGCCGACATGGCCGGGCGTGTGCACGGCACGCAGCGTGTACCCGTCGCCGGCAATCACGTCGCCGTCGGCCAGCTCGCGATCCATGCGGATCAGCGCCTGTGCCGGGTCGCCGGGCAGCGGCGACTGGCCGAGCAGTTCGGCGCCGGTGGCGGCTTGCAGGGCGAGCGCGGCTGGCGCGTGGTCCTGATGCGTGTGCGTGACCACGATGCGGCGGATGCGGCCGCCCAGCGCCTCTGCCGCGGCCAGCAGCGCGGCGACATGCGCGTCATCGGCCGGGCCCGGATCAAGCACGGTGATGTCGCGCTGGCCCAGCAGGTAGCTGTTGGTGCCGGCGCCGGTCATGAAGCCCGGGTTGGGTGCGAGCACGCGCATGACGCGCGCGCTCACCGGCACGGCCTTCCCCGCAACCAGCTCAGGCACGGAGCAGGCCCCGTTCCGCGGCCACGGCGGCGAGCGCGGGCCGCAGGCGGTGCTTGATGGTGGCGTAGGTCGCGCGGTGCTTGCTGGCCATCTGGCCGGCGAAGGCGAGGGCGGCAGCGTGCAGCTCGGTCTCGCCGTGGATGCTGTCGGCCACTTTCATGCGCAGCGCCTCTTCGCCGCCGACGGCCTTGCCGGTCAGTGCGAGGTCGCGCAGCGCCTGTGCATCCGGCAGCAGTTTGATGATTTCGGTCATCACCGGCGTGAACGGAATCTTGATGTTCACTTCCGAGAAGCAGAAGCGGCCGCGGTCGGCGCGCATGAAGCGGAAGTCGCCGGCCGAGGCGAGGATGGCGCCCCCGGCGTAGCAGTTGCCGTTGATGGACATGACCACCGGCAGGTTGAGCACGGCCACGCGCAGGAAAAGGTTTTCCAGCTGCTCGACGAAATGCTTGAAGCCCTCGCCGTCCTGGGTCATCAGCCAGGGCAGGTCGATGCCGTTGCAGAAAGTCTTGGGGTGGTTGCTGGCGATCACCAGCGCGGCGTCGTCGCGGTCGGCCTCGATCTCGTCGAGGCGGGCGTGGTATTCGGCCAGTACGTCGGGGTTGAAGGTGTTGTCCTTCTCGCCGTTGGTCAGGGTGAGGACGTAGACGCCGTCCTGTTTGTCGAGCTGCATGAATGACATGGGAAAGACGCTCCTGTATTTAGCAGCCCGCTGAAAAGCAATTTGCGGCGGGCTGTTATATCGTCGGCCCGCAGTCTAGCGGCCCGGCCGCCGGAATGGCAGGCCGGTTCCTTTCGGAGAGTTCACTGATGCTGATGCTGTTGTCCCCCGCCAAGACCCTTGATTACGAGAGTCCGGTGCCCGAGTTGCCGCTGACCAGGCCCGACTTCCTGGCGGAGACGAAGGCGCTCTTGGCCGTCCTGCGCGACCTCTCGGTACAGGACGTGGCGCAGCTGATGGGGCTCAGTGACAAGCTGGCTGCGCTCAACGTGGCGCGCTATGCCGACTGGTCGCCACGCTTCACCGACCGCAACTCGCGCGCGGCCATCCTGGCCTTCAAGGGCGATGTCTATGAAGGGCTCGAGGCCTGGACCTTCGCGCCCGACGACCATGCCTTTGCACAGCAGCATCTGCGCATCCTGTCCGGGCTGTACGGCCTGCTCCGGCCGCTGGACCGACTGCAGCCCTATCGGCTCGAGATGGGCACGGCACTCAGGAATCCCCGTGGCAGCAATCTGTACGCCTTCTGGGGCGACCGGCTGGCCGAGGCCGTCAATGCCGCGCTGGCGGCGCAGGGCGACGACGTGCTGGTAAACCTGGCCTCCGGGGAATACAGCCGTGCCGCACTGACGAAGGCGCTCAGGGCGCGCGTGGTCACGCCGCAGTTCCGCGAGGAAAAGGGTGGCCAGTACAAGATGGTGAGCTTCTACGCCAAGCGCGCCCGCGGCCTGATGGCCGCACACGTGATTCGCGAACGGCTGTCCCGCCCGGAAGACCTGAAGGATTTCCGGGCCGAGGGCTATGCCTACAATGCCGCGCTGTCTAGGGGCGACACCCTGGTGTTCAGCCGTCCCTATCCCGTTGCCCCCTGAGGCGCGAGTGCGCCGGAGCCCGTCATGAACACGCCCCCCAGCCCTGAACTCACCCCCGAGCAGCGCACCCAGGTCGAGGCTGCTGCCTTCCGCCGCCTGCTGGCACACCTGCAGGAACACACCGAGGTGCAGAACATCGACCTGATGAACCTGGCCGGCTTCTGCCGCAACTGCCTGGCCAAGTGGTACCGGGCGGCGGCCGAGGCCGAGGGCGTGGCCCTCTCCGACCCGGCGGCGCGCGAGCATGTCTACGGCATGCCCTACGAGGAGTGGAAGGCGAAATACCAGAAGTGAG
>DAIRDY010000125.1:0-3538 GCA_036795935.1 Moraxellaceae bacterium
CGACATCTTCGAGAACCTCGACGCCATCAAGAAGCAGTTCCACCACCTGGTGCGCACCGTGCCGGGACAAGGGCGGCTGATCGTGCCGGCCGACGACGCCAACCTGGCCGACGTGCTGCAGAAGGGCGCATGGACGCCGGTGGAGCGCTTCGCGATTGATGCGGCGGCCGACGGCGCGCGCTGGCGCGCCGAACTGCTGGCCGACGACGGCTCCGCGTTTGCGGTGTGGGTGGATGGCGTGCGCGCCGGCGAGGTGCGCTGGCCCATGACCGGTCGCCACAGTGTCAACAACGGCCTAGCCGCCATCATTGCCGCCGACCATGTCGGCGTGCCGGTGGCCACGGCCTGTGCCGCGCTGTCGGCCTTTCCCGGCGTGAAGCGGCGCATGGAGATTGTCGGCGAAGTGCGCGGCATCACGGTCTACGACGATTTCGCGCATCACCCGACGGCCATCGCCACCACGCTGGAAGGCCTGCGCAAGAAGGTCGGCACGGCGCGCATCATCGCCGTCATCGAACCGCGTTCGAACACCATGCGCCTGGGCGCGCACAAGGACAGCCTCGCGCCGTCGGTGGCGGCGGCGGACGAGGTGTTCTGGTATCAGCCCGAGGGCCTGAACTGGGATCTCGGCCCGGTGGTGGCCGCCAGCCCGGTACCGGCGCAGGTGCTGGGCAGCATTGACGCCATCGTGGCGGCCGTGGTGGCGCGTGCGGCGCCCGGCGACCAGGTGCTGGTGATGAGCAATGGCGGCTTCGGCGGCATCCACCAGAAGCTGGTGCAGGCGCTTTCAGCCTGAGTCGTTGCCAGCCGCGAGCTGCGCGCCGTCGGCAGATTTGCCTGCGGCTGCAATGAAAACGCCCGGCATTCGACCGGGCGTTTTCATTGGCGCAGTGTCCCTTACTCGACCCCTGCCGGTGGTTGCGGCTTGTGCAGTTGCACCGGTGTCTGCATGCGCTTGCGCAGGCGGATGTTCAGCATCTCCACGAACAGCGAGAAGGCCATCGCGAAATACACATAGCCCTTGGGCACATGCTGGCCGAAGCCTTCGGCCACCAGCAGCGTCCCGATCATCACGAGAAAAGACAGCGCCAGCATCTTGATCGATGGATGGGCGTCGACGAATTCGCCAATGGATTTGGCGGCCACCATCATCACGCCGACGGCAATCACGATGGCGATGACCATCACCGGGACATGCTTGGCCAAGCCCACGGCGGTGATCACCGAGTCCAGCGAGAACACAATGTCGATGAGCGCAATCTGCAGCACGATGCCGTAGAAGGCGTTGCTGCCGGCGCTGGGGGAGGGCAGGCCGCTTTCGCCCGAACCTTCCAGGCTGTCGAAGATTTCCGTCGCGCTTTTCCACAACAGGAACAGGCCGCCGCCGATGAGGATCAGGTCGCGGCCGCTGACGGCATGCCCGAGCACCTCGAACAGCGGCTTGGTCAGGCCCATCACCCAGGCCAGCGACAGCAGCAGCAGGATGCGGGTGACCATGGCGAGACCGAGGCCGAACATCCGTACCTGGTGCCGCTTTTCCGGCGGGACGCGGTTCACCAGGATGGTGAGGAAAATGATGTTGTCGATGCCGAGCACGATCTCGAGCAGGGTGAGCGTGGCCAGTGCCAGCCAGGCCTGCGGATCGGCAATCCATTCAAACATGATGAGACTCTTGCAACAGGAGCTGCCGGCCGGGCAGCGGCGGATGGTCGCCGATGCTGGGCGCGCGCCCGGGAGCTGTCAAACCCGCTCCTGTCCGCGCCGGGGGCGGCCGTCCGGACCGTTGCCGGGCCGAAAACCCTGATCGCATCGGGGTCGAATTGGCCGGTCGCGGCTGGCTACACTCGGGGCATCTGCTGTCGGCGTCCGGAGTCTGCATGTCCCCCGATCTTTCTGCCTGGGCCAAGTCGCACGATTTTCATGGCGATCTCTCCGCCGCCGAGGCCGGCACGCGCCGCGTGTTCTGGCTGACGCTGGTGATGATGGTTGTCGAGATTGCCGCCGGCTGGGCCACCGGCTCCATGGCCCTGCTCGCGGACGGCTGGCATATGGGCACCCATGTCGCGGCCTTTTTGATCGCGGTACTGGCCTATGCGCTGATGCACCGCCATCGCGATGACCTGCGCTTCTCCTTCGGCACCGGCAAGATTGCGGTGCTGGGCGGCTTTGTCAGCGCGCTGGCGCTGGGCGCGGTGGCGGTGGCCATGGTGGTGGAGTCGCTGGCGCGCATGGCGGCGCCCACGCCGGTGCAGTTCGGCGAGGCGCTGGTGGTGGCCGTCATCGGCCTTGCGGTAAACCTGCTGTCGGCGAAGTGGTTGCATGCGGCGGGCCACACGCATTCGCATGGCGCCGACCACGACCACGACCACGACCACGACCACGACCACGACCACGGGCCGGCCGCGGGGCGCGACCTCAACCTGCATGCGGCCTATGTGCACGTGCTGGCTGATGCGCTGACCTCTGTGCTGGCCATCGTGGCTCTGCTGGCCGGTTTGTATCTGGGCTGGCAGTGGCTGGACCCGGCCGCCGGCATTGTCGGTGCGGCCGTCATCCTGTGGTGGGCGCAGGGCCTGCTGCGCGATGCCACGGCGCGCCTGCTGGACCGCCTGCCCTCGGACGAGCTGCCGCGCTTCATCCATGCCGCACTGGCGCGCGAGCCCGGGGTCTGGGTCAGCGACCTGCATCTCGTGCGCGTGGGCAGTGCCAGCTATGCGGTGGTGCTGTCGGTGGTGGCCGAACAGCCGCAGGACCCTGCGCATTACAAGCGCCTGTTGCAGGGGCGGCCGGAGCTGGCCCACATCACCGTCGAGGTGCATCACCATGCGCTGCCGATGCCGGTCGGCGAGCCCGGGCGCCCATGAAAAAGCCCGCGATCATCGCGGGCTTTTTCATGGGCATGCAGCGCCAGTGGCGCCTGGGGCTCAGGCAAAGTGGCAGACGTAGTCCACCAGCTCCAGCGTCTCGATGTCGAACGACGAGTCGCCCGGCACCTTGAACGACTCGCCGCCCTGGTACTCCTTCCATTCGGTTTCGCCCTTGAGGCGCACGCGGCAGCGGCCGGCATTAAGCTCCATGATTTCCGGCGCACCGGTGCCGAAGGTCAGCGTCGACGGGAAGATCACGCCCACCGACTTGCGCGTGCCGTCGGCGAAGAGGACGGTGTGGCTCACGCACTTGCCGTCGAAATAGACATTGGCTTTCTTCACGACACTGACATTGTCGAACTGGCTCATCGCAGGCTCCGGTAGTGGGGGCGGGCCGAGCGGCCCGGGCGGCGCATTTTAGCCCCGGGCAGGGTTTCGCCAAGCCCCGCCCGTCCCTCGGCTGCCATGCAAGCGTCATCGGGGCGTCAAGTGCCTGTCACCGCCGCCGGCCACGCTGCCCGGCATGACAGTCCAGCCCCTGCGTGATCACTCATGCTGAGCAGCCTGCAACGCCCCGGCTATCTGGCGCAGCGCCCGCCGGCCCGCCTGGCCGACCTGGCCACCGGCGATGTCGTGCTGTTCTCCGGACGCACGCTGGCGGCGCGGCTGGT
>DAIRDY010000125.1:3638-6855 GCA_036795935.1 Moraxellaceae bacterium
CGCCGTCATTACCAGCAGCTGCGGCCACTGGTGCAGGAGTGGCATGCGCTGCCCTACAGCAATTTCCTGCGCAAGCAGCTCAAGGCCTGGTGGCTGGGCGGCGAGGCGGCCAGCTTCCGGCGCGGCGGCTTCTGCAGCGAGTTCGTCGCCGAGGTCTACAAGCACCTGCAACTCTTGCCGCCACACAAGCCTTCCATCGATTACCTGCCACGCGATTTCGCACCCGAACAGGCGCTGCCCCTGCTGCGCGGACGGCTGTCGCCGGTGTATCCGTTGCGGCCCTGAGCGCGGGCGCAGGCCCGCTCGCCATTCGCTCGCGACAGGCGGTGCGCCAACCGGGAAATTTCCGCTTTTCAGGGCGCAAAAAAATGCGCTATGGTCGGGGCACCTGAACGCGGGTGGCACAGCCACCGGGAGGGTGCCAACGAGAAGATCTGCCCACGGATCCGTTGCAATCCCCGGCCGCGCTCGCGCTCAAAAACGTGTTCAGGTATCAACAGCATGGAAGACCATTCCGCCTCTCGCCGCAAAGCCTACATCCTCGATACCAACGTCCTCATTCACGACCCGAATTCGGTCCTGAATTTCGAAGAACACCGCGTCATCATTCCGATGACGGTCCTCGAAGAACTCGACAAGCTCAAGTCCGGAAAAGCCTCGGTGTCGGCCGAATGCCGTGCCGCCATCCGCCTGATCGATTCGATACTGGGCGATGCCGAGCCGGAGCAGATCCGCCAGGGCGTGCCGATCTGGCGCGACCTTACGCGCACGCACCAGGGCACGCTGTCGGTACTGATGGACACGCAGGACAACACCAGCGCGGAATACCTGTCGAACGAACTCAACGACAACAAGATCATCAACCAGCTGGTGACGCTGCAGGCGGCCAACATCAATACCAAGGTGGTACTGGTCACCAAGGACATCAACATGCGCCTGAAGGCGCGTGCCTGCGGGCTGGCGGCCGAGGACTACCACAACGACCAGCTGGTGTCGGACATCAGGCAGCTGGCGCGCGGCTATCACGAGATGGAAGGCTCGTTCTGGGATCGCGTGAAGTCGGTGGAGACGGTGCAGGGCATGGGCGAGACACTGCATTTCGTGCCGCGCGAGAGTTTCGGGGACGGCCTGTTCCTGAACCAGTTCATCATCGATGACGAAGGCTTTGTCGGCCGCGTGCGCGAGGTCGACAGCGAGAAGGTGGTGCTGGTCGACCTGCCGCGCGAGCGCCTGATGAACCAGCAGGCCTGGGGCCTCACGCCGCGCAACATCCATCAGGCGCTGGCGCTCAACCTGCTGATGGACCCGAACGTGCACCTGGTGTCGCTGACCGGCCCGGCCGGCTCCGGCAAGACCATTCTGGCCTTGGCAGCCGCCATCGAGATGACCATTGTCGAGCGCCGCTTCAACAAGATCATTGCCACGCGCTCGACGCCGCCGCTGGCCGAGGAGCACGGCTTCCTGCCCGGCACCGAAGAGGAAAAGATGGACCCGTGGCTGGGCGCCATCAGCGACAACATCGAGGCCCTGCACCTGAACGACGCCAGCCCCTCCGGCTCTATCGAGTACGTGAAGGAGAAAGCCAACATCCAGTTCAAGGCGCTGAACTACATCCGTGGCCGCAGCTTCCAGCGTTCGCTGATCCTGATCGACGAGTGCCAGAACCTGACGCCGCACCAGATGAAGGCCATCATCACGCGCGCCGGTGACGGCTCGAAGGTGGTCTGCCTTGGCAACCTGGCGCAGATCGACACGCCCTACCTGTCGCCCACGAGTTCGGGCCTCACCTACATGAGCGAGCGCTTCAAAGGCTTCCAGCATGGTGGCCATCTGCAACTGCATGGCGTGCCGCGTTCGGTGCTGGCCGAATACGCCGAGTCCAACCTCTGACTAAGCGGCGGCCGGCATCGGGCGCCGGCCGCCATTTCCCCCGTGTTCATCGTGGCCGGCATTGGCTTTTGAAGGCGCGCTGGCCAGAATCCGGCTTTCTTTCGCTATTTGCCGGAGTCGCCATGACCGCGCTTACCCCCGCCCAGCTGGCCTATGTCGAGCGCCGGCGGCGCCAGATCCGTTACTGGCCGGTGGCGGCCATCCTGCTGGTTGCCGTGTTGCTCGCACTCTATGCCTTCATCCATGTGCAGCAGCCGCTGGCGCTGGACCCCTTCCTGCTGGTGGCGCAGTGGCAGGCCGGCAAGGTCGACGAGGTGCTGCTGGTGCAGCTGGCGGCGCTGGGTCACCTCGCCTTCCTTGGCTGCGGCCTGCTGATCCTGATGCTGGTCGTGTTTGCCTCGCTGGCGCTGTGGAGCGAGCGCCGGCTGATACGCCTGCTCGACCAGTTGCTGGAGCAGGAGGCTTCCGGCACCGGCGACACGCATGAGTGAATTCAAGGACCACTTCTCGACGCTGGCGGCGGACTACGCGAGCTACCGGCCGCGCTATCCGGCCCGGCTGTTTGCCGACCTCGCCGCCGTGGCGCCCGGTCATGCCCTGGCCTGGGACTGTGCGACCGGCAACGGCCAGGCCGCGGGCGGGCTGGCGGCGCATTTCCGCGAGGTGCTGGCCACGGATGCCAGTGCCGGGCAGATTGCCGCCGCTGCGGGGCCTGCCAACGTGCGCTTCGCGGTGGCGCCGGCCGCGGCCAGCGGCCTGCCGGATGCCAGCGCCGACCTCATCCTGGTGGCGCAGGCCGCGCACTGGTTCGATCTGCCGGCGTTCTATGCCGAGGCCGCGCGCGTGCTGCGTCCCGGTGGCGTGCTGGCGCTGCTGACCTACAGCGGCGTGCGCATCAATGCCGCGCTCGACCCGCTGTTGCGCGAGTATCACCAGGTGACCATGGGGCCGTGGTGGCCGCCGGAGCGCGCCCATGTCGAGAACGGCTATCGCGACTTGCCCTTCCCCTGGCCCGAGCTGGACTTTCCGCCGCAGGAAATGACCGCCGACTGGACGTTGCCGCAACTGCTCGGCTATCTCGGCACCTGGTCGTCCACCAGCCGCTGCCGGGCGGCCACCGGGGCCGACCCGCTCTTGCCGCTGGCGGCGGCACTGGCCCCGCACTGGGGCGATCCGGACCGGCCGCTGACCGTGCGCTGGCCCTTGCCGGTACGTCTCGGCCGACGCCCCTGAGGCCGGGGCGTGCCTCCGGTCACACCGGCGGCCACTCTGTCTTGATTGCCCCCGGCAATGCCATTACCCTTCGCGCTGTCAGTGCCAGGGCGCC
>DAIRDY010000126.1:0-6830 GCA_036795935.1 Moraxellaceae bacterium
CGGCAGCAGGTCGGCGAGCTCGCCCCAGCGCGCCAGACGCGTCAGCGCCTCGACGCGCAGGCGCAGCACGCCGGCATCGTTGCCGAAGCGCTGCTGCAACTGGGCCAGCGTCACCGCCGCCTGTTCCCAGCGCCCGGCGGCCAGCAGCAGGCGCGCCCGCGCCAACCCGACGGCCAGCCGGTTGCCCTGCTCTTCCGCCAGCACCAGATACTGCTCGGCACGCTCCCAGGCCTGGCCGCGGGCAGCGGCGCGTGCGGCTGCCAGCCAGGCCGGCAATGGCCGCGGCGACAGTTTGGCGGCCAGCGCCAGCAGGCGCTCGGCGCGCTTCCAGTCGCCACGCTCGAGACGCACGCTGCCTTCCTCGAACGCCTGCTGGCTGCGGCGATGGCGACGCAGGCTGACGAAGCGCCGCCACCAGTCGGCCAGCCCCAGCACGCGCAACAGCAGGTCGATGGCAAGCAGGCTGGCGGCCACGCTCAGCAACCAGAGCAGGGCCGCCAGCCAGAGACTCATCTCCAGCGACGTGAGGCCCCAGCTCACCAGCACATAGCCCGGATCGCGCAGCGCCATCAGGCCGATGCCGGCGCCGGCCGCGAGCAGGGCCAGCAACAGGAACAGCGTGCGCTTCATGGGCGAGCCTCGTCAGCCGCGGTCAGCCCGCGCAGGCGGTCCAGCACGGCGATTGCGCCCAGGACCGGCAGCGCGGGGCGGATGTCGTGCGCGGCCAGCGCCGAAAGTTCGTCCGCGAGGCCGGCGTACTCCGCCTTCGGCAACAGGCTGTAGTACTGGGCCAGGCGGCCGCGCGCGGTCTCCAGGCTTTGCCGGTAAATGACGGGCTCGCCGCGCAGCAGCGCAAGCTGGGCCTGGGCCAGGTCCAGGCGCATGGCCTCGCGCACCAGCTGGCGCTCGGCGTCGCTGAGCAGCGGCCGTACCGGCTCGTCGTAATGGCGGATGGTGACCAGCTGGCGCAGGCGGGCGAGACCGGCCTGCCAGAGGGAGGCCGCGGCATCGGGTGCCGGCGGCGGCGCCTCGACCTGCCCGCCACGGCCGGCGCGCTCGCCCGCCAGCACTGGCAGTTGCAGGCGGCCGAAGCGCTCGTCCAGCGCGCCGAGGCGCAGATAGGTACCCGGCACATCGACACTGGCCGCCGCCTTCAGGGCCAGGCGGTCGCGCGCCAGTGCCTCGCGCAGGGGCAGCAGGCGGTTGTCGCCATGCGCCGCCAGCAGGCGGTCGGCCACGTCGAGCAGGGTCAGCGCACCGGCCAGGTCGCGGGTCAGCAGCAGGTGCTGCTCGGCGAGGCGCAGGTAATGTTCGGACTCGCTGAGCAGCCAGCGCCGGCGCTGGTCGGCATTCAGGGTGTCGTCCCAGCGCGCCAGCTGGGCGGCAACATCATCAAGCTGGCGGCTGCGCAGCGTAAGGTCGTCGAGCTGGCGCTGCTGCTGGCGCTGCAATTCGCCATGACGCGCCTCGACGGCCGCCACGCGCTCGGCCAGGGCCTGCTCGCGCGCGGCCGCCGCACGCGACTGCTGCCACTGCCAGCCGGCCAGCCCGAGCGCCGCGAGGGCAATGACGGTGGCCAGCAGGGCGGGACGCCGCCGCGGCGGCGGCAGCACGGGACCGCTCACCAGCGGCACACGGGTGTTGCTTTGACTCATGGACATTCCCTGACGGTCACTGGCTGCCAAAAATAAAGACTTGGCCGGCAAATGACCATCCGTTTCCGCGCGTGAGCGCAACAGAAATGCGCACCGTCAGCGCACGAGCGCCGCCAGCACGCTCGCGGTATCGGCGCCCGCCGCCTGCACCGTGCGCGCACCGGCGGCGTCGGCCAGCGCCTGCATGCGCGGACTCACCACCAGCCAGCGCGGCCGGCAGGCGGCCGCGCCGGCCACTTGCTGCCAGTGCCGTAAGGCATCGGGACTGGTGAGCACGACCACATCCGGCGCCGACGCCGCCAGCGCCGCCCACTGCTCCGCAGCCGCGACCGGCAGCTCGCGCCGGTACAAAGGCAGCACGTCGACGCGGGCGCCGCGCGCGCGCAGGGTGTCGGCCAGCAGCGCGCGCCCCTCGTCACCGCGGCAGAGCAGGAAGCGCCGGCCGGCCACCTCGGCCAGCGCCGGCAGGGCCAGCAGGCCTTCGCTGTCGGCATGCTCCGGCACGGTGGCCGTAATGGCAGCCGCCTCCAGCACCCGGGCCGTGCGCTGCCCCACGGCATAGGCCGGCAAGCGGTGAGGCCACTGCGGCCAGACGCCGGCAATGGCATCGAGCCCGAGACGCGCGGCATTGGCGCTGACGAAGAACACGCCGTCATAGCGGTCGAGATCGAGCAGCAGGCGCGCATCGCCGGCCGACAGCGGCAGCGGGATGATGGCAATCAGCGGCAGCTCGCTGACGGTGGCACCGGCCGCACGCAGTGCCGCCGAGAGCTCGGCCGCCTGATGGGCAGGACGGGTGTTGAGGATGTGCAGGCCGGCCAGCGCAGCCATGGTCAGTGGCCGTAGACAGCCTGCAGGATGCGGCCGGCGCCGGCGGCGAGCAGCCGCTCGGCGAGCGCGATGCCGAGGGCCTCCGCCTCGGCCGCCGGTCCGCTCACCGCGTCCTGCAGCACTTCGCTGCCGTCCACGCTGCCGACCAGCCCGCGCAGCGACAGCGTGTCGCCATCCAGCGTGGCATAGCCCGCGATGGGTACCTGGCAGCCGCCCTGCAGGCGGCGGTTCATCGCGCGCTCGGCACTGACGCGGGCATGGGTGGCGGCATGATTGAGCGGCGCCACGAGGGCGGCCACGCGCGCATCATCCAGCCGCGCCTCGATGCCGAGCGCGCCCTGGCCCACGGCCGGCAGCGACAGCTCGGGCGGCAGCGTGGTGCGGATGCGCTCGTGAAAGCCGAGGCGCTTCAGGCCGGCACTGGCCAGGATCAGCGCGTCGTAGTCGCCGGCATCGAGCTTGGCGAGGCGGGTGTTGACGTTGCCGCGCAGGTCGCGGATCACGAGGTCGGGGCGGCGGTGACGCAGCTGGCACTGGCGGCGCAGGCTGGAAGTGCCGACCACCGCGCCGGCGGGCAGCGCATCGAGGCTGGCATGGCGACCGGAAACAAAGGCATCGGTAGGGTCTTCACGCTCGCCGATGGCGACCAGGCCCAGGCCCTCCGGAAACTCCATCGGCACATCCTTCATCGAATGCACGGCGATGTCGGCGCGGCCCTCCAGCAGCGCCACCTCCAGCTCCTTCACGAACAGGCCCTTGCCGCCGATCTTGGCGAGCGGCGTGTCGAGAATCTTGTCGCCCTGGGTGGTGAACGTGACGAGCTCGACGACGAGACCCGGATGCAGCGCCTCAAGGCGCGTACGCACATGTTCGGCCTGCCAGAGGGCGAGCGGGGATTTGCGGGTGGCGATGCGCAGCAGGTCAGTCATGGCAGGCAGGGACGGCGATTGAAAGCCGCAAGTCTACCCGAAGCGGGCGGCCATGACCGGCGTGGGCGGGGCAGGCGCCCCGCCGCCGGAAGGGGATCAGTTGCCGTACACCACCGTGGTGTAGTCGGCAATGATGCCCAGGATGATCTGGGTTTCGTGGTCGACGTGATGGATCTTCTGGATGCCGCCGTTCTTGGCGGCCGTCTCGATGCTGGCATCGCCGGTGGCATAGAGACCGAAGTAGGAGCGCGCATAGGAACGACCGACCTTGGTCGGCTTGTCGGCAGAGCCGGTGACCATCAGCGGGCCGGTGACATTGGTGTAGAACAGGCCGTTGACCGGGGTCATGCCGGTGGCGCAGCCGGACAGGGCGAGGGCCAGGGCGCTGGCCGCAAACAGACGCTTCATGGGGAGCTCCTTGTTGTTATGGGGCCGTCGCGGATGGGCGCAGGATGCCCGACGGCTGGCTCGGGGCCGACTCTAGCAAGGAAGGCCGGGCTTGCGAAGCTGCAAAACCGCCCGGCAACCGGCATTGGCGGCGCCCGGGCAGCCTGCTCAGAGTTTCTGCATGGTCTCGCGCAGCTCCGGCAGGTGCCGGCGGCTGACCACGAGGCGATCCTCGATCCCCTTGATGCGCACCTGGTACTGGCCTGGCGCCACCAGCTCCAGGCCATCCAGGAAATGCAGTGCCAGCAGCGCATTGCGGTGGATGCGGATGAAGCGGTTGCCGAACTCGTTTTCCAGATCCTTCAGCGTCTCGTCGATCAGCACTTCGCCCTTGCTGTGGCGCACGGTGACGTATTTCTGGTCGGCCAGGAAATAGCGCACGTCGTCCACCGGGATCAGCTCGATGCCACGGTGGGTCTTGGCAGTGATGTGGCTGCGCCCGCCGCTGCTTTCCTCGCCACCGCCCTTCACCGCCTCGATCTGCGCCCGGTTGACGCGGGTGGCACGGGCCAGCGCCTCGGCCAGCTGCTCCTTGCGCACCGGCTTCAGCAAGTAGCCCACGGCCTGCACCTGGAAGGCGGCCAGCGCGTGTTCATCGTAAGCCGTGCAGAAGATCACCGCCGGCGGCTCCGGCAGCTGCGACAGCCGCTCGGCACAGGCCAGCCCGTCCATCACCGGCATGCGCAGGTCGAGCAGCACGACGTCGGGCGCGAGCCTTTCCACCTGCTCCAGCGCATCGCGACCGTTCTCGGCCTCGCCGACCACCGTGTAGCCGTCCATGTCACCGAGAAAGCGCGCCAGCCGCTCGCGTGCCAGTGCCTCGTCATCGCAGATCAGCACCTTCATGTGAGACTCCTTGCTTCTTGTTCTTCTGCAGCGGTCCGCCCGGCGTGCTCCGCCGAGTCCAGGGGATAGGAAAGATAGGTCGTGTGCAGGCCGTTGTCGGCATGCATGCTGAGCTTGGCCGTGGGCCCGTAGTGCGCCGCCAGCCGCTGCTGGATGTTGCCGGTGGCCATGCGGTTGCCGCGCGAGTGCGAGGGCGCGGGCGCCAGCGGGTTGGTGATGACGATGCGCACCTCGTGACCGTCATAGTCGACAGTCAGGCGCACCGTGCCCGGCTCGGCACTGGGTTCGATGCCGTGGTAGATGGCGTTTTCCACCAGCGGCTGCAGGGTGAGCGCCGGAATGCGCAGGTCATTGGGCAGGCTGCCGAACTTCCACTCCACGTTGAGGCGGTCGCCCAGCCGGAACTTCTCGATGTTGATGTAGCGCTGGCAGAGCATCAGCTCTTCGTCCAGCGGTACTTCGCCCTCGGCCTTGAGACTGGCGCGGAACAGCTCGGACAGGTCTTCCACCGCCTCCTCGGCCTTGTCCGGGTCGGCATGGATCAGGCTGGCGATGATGTTCATGGAGTTGAACAGGAAGTGCGGCCGGATGCGCGACTGCAGCGCCTGCAGGCGGGCCGTGAGCTCGGTGCGCTGCTGCACGCGCAGCTGCTCGGCCAGATAGAAGTAGCGCAGGATGAGACCGGCGATGATGGCGCCGATGATCACGTTGCGCAGGATGTCCTGCGGCGCCAGCGTAAAGAAGATGTCGAGCCGGGCCAGGCGCAGCACCGGATTGGCCAGCGCACTGAACACGGCCACCAGCAGCAGCACCACGGCGAAGGACAGGCCGGCGGCGGTGGCCCGGGGCAGCCGCATCAGCCGCGGCCGCAACTGGCAGAGCAGGGCGGCGGCAGTGAGCGTGATCCACTGCACGAGAATGGAAGTCAGCGCCAGCTGGTCCCAGGGAAAGGGGGTCAGCCGGTTGAGGCCGGCCAGTACCAGGAGGACGGCCAGCAGCTCGGCTGCCAGGATCAGCATCAGCAGCGGTTGTCTGGCACAGAAGTCGGGGAGAAAGAAGTCTTCGCTGCCCGGTTCCGTGACGAGGTTGTTGTTTTTCTTGTGGGGCATGTCCCGGAGTGTGCCGGCTTGCCCGACGAGCGGCAAGTCAGGCAAAGCGCCGGTCTTGCCGGTATACTGCGCCCCGTCCCGCGTTTGCCGCCGTCTGCCGGAATCCCGGCCGGGGCACGCGCCAACCGTCCGATTCCGCTTGCCGAGTCCCCGATGACCCAACCCTCTTCCTCCATGTGGGGTGGCCGCTTCGCCGAAGCCACCGATGCCTTCGTGGCCGAGTTCACCGCCTCGGTGCAGTTCGACCAGCGCCTGTGGCGCCACGACATCATGGGCTCCATCGCCCACGCCACCATGCTGGCCGAGGTCGGCGTGCTCACCGCCGGGGAGCGCGAGCTGATCGTGAACGGCCTGCAGCAGATCGAGGCCGAGATTGCAGCCGGCCAGTTCGAGTGGCGGATCGATCTCGAAGACGTGCACATGAACATCGAGCACCGGCTGACCGAACGCATCGGCATTGCCGGCAAGAAGCTGCACACCGGGCGCTCGCGCAATGACCAGGTGGCGACCGACGTGCGCCTTTACCTGCGTGACGAGATCGACGCCATCCGCGCGGAACTTAGGCGCCTGCTGGAAGGTCTGGTCGGGCTGGCCGAGAAGGAACACGCCACCATCATGCCCGGCTTCACCCACCTGCAGACCGCGCAGCCGGTGACCTTCGGCCATCACCTGCTGGCCTGGTTCGAAAACCTGAAGCGTGACGACGAGCGCCTGGTCGACCTGCGCCACCGCGTCAACCGCATGCCGCTGGGCTCGGCCGCGCTGGCCGGCACCACCTATCCCATCGACCGCCGCATCACCGCGCGCCTGCTCGGCTTCGAGGCGATTGCCGAAAACTCGCTGGATGCCGTGTCCGACCGCGACTTCGCCATCGAGTTCACCAGCGCCGCCGCGCTCGTGATGATGCACCTGTCGCGCTTCTCCGAAGAGCTCGTGCTGTGGGCCTCGGCGCAGTTCCAGTTTGTCGACCTGCCCGACCGTTTCTGCACCGGCTCCTCGATCATGCCGCAGAA
>DAIRDY010000127.1:0-6772 GCA_036795935.1 Moraxellaceae bacterium
CTACACGATTGGCGGCACGGCCACCAACGGCACCGACTACGCCACCATCACGTCGCCGCTGGTCATTCCCGCCGGCAGCACCACTGGCACGATCACGGTCAATCCGACGGCCGATAGCACCATCGAAGCCGACGAAACCGTCATCCTGACGCTCAATGCCGGCAGCGGTTACACCGTTGGCGTGCCCAACAGCGCCACCGGCACGATCCTCAACGATGACTTGCCGAACCTGAGCATCAATGACGTCACGCAGAACGAAGGCAATGCCGGCGTCACCAACTTCACTTTCACCGTCAGCCTCAGCGCACCGGCGGGCCCGGGCGGCGTCACTTTCGACATTGCCACTGCCAATGGCACTGCCACGGCGGGCGTTGACTATGTCGCCCAGAGCCTGACCGGCCAGACCATCCCGACCGGCAGCAGCACCTACAGCTTCATCGTGCAGGTCAACGGCGACACGCTGAACGAGCAGACAGAGACGTTCTTCGTCAACGTCACCAACGTCACCAATGCTGTCGTGGTGGATGGCCAGGGCATTGGCACCATCGTCAACGACGATCCGCTGCCCAGCCTCTCGATCAACGACGTCAGTGTGGTCGAAGGCAACAGCGGCACCACGAATGCGGTGTTCACCGTCACGCTCAGCGCGGCGAGCGGCCAGACCGTGTCCGTCAATTACGCAACGGCCAACGGCACCGCGACACAACCGGCGGACTACACCAGCACCAGCGGCACGCTGAACTTTGCGGCGGGCACCACGACCCAGACGATCACCGTGCCGGTGATAGGCGATACCGTTCCCGAGGCCAACGAGAGCTTCTTCGTCAACCTGAGCGGCGCGAGCAATGCCACCATTGCCGACAACCAGGGCGTCGGCACGATCAACAACGATGACGTGCCGGTGGCGCTCAGTCCGACGACATTGCCCAACGGCACGGTAGCCGCGGCCTACAGCCAGACGATCACCGCCAGCGGCGGCACTGCCGCGTACACCTTCGCGGTAACTGCCGGTGCCTTGCCGAACGGCCTGGCGCTGGCCCCGGGTGGCGCCCTCAGCGGCACGCCAACGGCGGGCGGCACCTTCAACTTCACCATCAGCAGTACCGACAGCAGCCCGTTCCCGGGGCCGTTCACGGGCAGCCAGGCTTACACGGTGACCATCGCGCCGCCGACGGTCGTCCTGCCGGCGACCGCGCTGGCCGGTGGCACCTTGGGTGCGCCGTATTCGTCCGCAATCACCCTGGCCTCGGGCGGCACCGCGCCCTATTTCTACGTCGTTACCGCCGGCGCGCTGCCGGGCGGTCTGAACCTTAATCCCTCGAACGGCACCCTTACCGGTACGCCGAGCGTGCTCGGCACGTTCAACTTCAGCATCACCGCGACCGACAGCAGCATCGGCACCGGCCCCTACACGGCCGTGCAGGCGTACGCGATCACCGTGATCGACGTAGCGCCGACCGCGGCCAACTCGTTGCTGACCGTGGCCTATAACGCCGCGGCCACCAATGTGCCGTTGAGCCTGTCGGGCGGCGCACCGACGTCGCTCGCCATCGTCACGCCGCCGACTCATGGCACGGCGATCGTCAGCGGCACCACGATCACCTACCAGCCGAACAGCGGTTACGCCGGTCCGGACAGCTTCAGCTACACCGCGACCAACAGCGGTGGCACCTCGGCACCGGCGACGGTGAGCGTGACGGTGCAGGACCCGGTGATCACCATCACGCCGAGCGGCGGCTTCGCCGCCACAGTGGCCGCGCCATACACGCAGACCTTCACCTTCAATGGCGGCACGCAGCCGTGGAGCGGCTATCAGGTCACCAACCTGCCGGCGGGCCTGTCGATCACGGGGGCCACCGCGAACACGGTGACCGTGTCCGGCACGCCGACGCAGGCGGGTTCGTTCACGCTCAATGTGTCTGCCACCGACAGCAGCACCGGCAACGGCCCGTACACGGTGGGTGAGGCGTTTGCACTGACGGTCGCGGCGCCGACGCTGTCACTGTCGCCCGCGAGCACCACGTTCAATCCGGCCTACGGCACTGCGTATTCGCAGGCCTTCACCGCCAGCGGCGGTACCGGTCCGTACAGCTATGCGGCCACGGGCTCGCTGCCGCCTGGCGTGAGCTTCAGCGGCAATACGCTGTCGGGCACGCCGACTGCGCCCGGCAGCTATAGCGTCACCATTACGGCCACCGACACCGGTTCCACCGGTAGCGGGTCGCCGTTCACGGTTGCCGGCAACTACACGATCAACATTGCGGCACCGACCATCGTGCTGAGTCCGGCCACGCTGCCCGATCCGGTGGCCAGCAGCGCCTACAGCCAGAGCGTGACGGCCAGCGGTGGTGTGGGCCCGTACACCTTCGCGGTGACGGCGGGCAGCCTGCCGAGCGGCATCACGCTGGGCGCGGCGGGTGCGCTCTCGGGCACCAGCAACCAGGTGGGCACGTTCAATTTCACCGTGACCGCGACCGATAACTTCGGCCAGACCGGCAGCCGTGCCTACACCGTGACGATTGCGGCGCCGGTGCTGACCATGACGCCGGCCCCGGGCACGCTGAACGCGCCCTATGGCGCGCCGTTCTCGCAGGTGTTCACCGCCGCGGGCGGCTCGGGCAGCTTCAGCTACGGCATCACCGGCACCTTGCCGGCAGGCCTGAGCTTCAGCGGCAACACCGTCAGCGGAACGCCGACCGTGCCGGGCAGCTACCCGATCACGATCACCGCCACCGACACCGTGCTCACCGGTGCGGGCGCGCCGTTCTCGATTGCGCAGAACTACACGATTGACGTGCCGGCGCCGACCATAGTGGTGAATCCGGCCACGCTGCCCAACACGACCGCCGGCCTGGGCTACAGCCAGAGCCTGAGTGCAAGCGGTGGCGTGGGTCCGTACTCCTTCGCGGTGACGGCGGGTGCGCTGCCGAGCGGTCTGGCCCTGGCCAGCGGCGGTGCGCTCTCGGGCACCACCACGGCATCGGGCACGTTCAATTTCACCGTGACCGCCACCGACACCTACGGCCAGACGGCCAGCCGTGCCTACAGCATTGTGGCCGCGGTGCCGACGATCACCCTGAACCCCGCGACCCTGCCGGCCGGCACTGCCGGCACGGCCTACAGCCAGGCGCTGAGCATCAGCGGCGGTATTGCGCCCTATGTCGTGAACCAGGCCGGTAGCTTGCCGACGGGGCTGACCTTCAATGCCGGCACGCTGACCTTCAGTGGCACGCCGACGCAGTCGGGCACCTTCAACATCAGCGTGACGGTGACCGACAGCACGGGCGGCACGGCGGCCACCGTCACCAACAACTACGCATTGACGATTGCCGCACCGACCCTGGCCCTGACCCCGGCCGCCGGTGCGCTGCCGGCAGGCGTGGCCGGTACGGCCTACAGCCAGAACTTCAGCGCTACGGGTGGCATTGCGCCCTACAGCTACGCGCTGTCGGCGGGTGCACTGCCAGCCGGCCTGACGTTCACCGCCGCGGGCGTGCTTTCGGGGACGCCGACGGAGGCCGGCAGCTTCAACTTCAGCGTGACGGCAACCGACAGCACCACCGGTACGGCCGGCACGGTGACGGCGGCGTATTCGCTGACGCTGTCGGCGCCGACGATCACGGTGAACCCGGCAACATTGCCCGATGTGTTCCAGTCCGTTCCCTACAACCAGGTTCTCAGTGCCGTGGGTGGCACGGCGCCGTACACCTTCGCGGTGACGGCCGGTGCGTTGCCGGCGGGCGTGACGCTGAACACCAACGGCAATGTCAGCGGTGCAGCGACCGCCAATGGCGGCTTCAGCTTCACCATCACCGCGACCGATGCCCTGGGCTTCACGGGCAGCCGCGCCTATGCGATCACCATCAACGAGCGTCCCGATCCTGCGCGTGATCCCGAAGTGCGCGCGCTGATCGAGGCACAGGCCGCCGCCACCCGGCGCTTTGCCTCAACGCAGGTCAGCAACTTCCAGCAGCGTCTGGAGCGCCTGCACGGCAGCGGCACGAACAGCGGCGTCGACAACCGGCTGAGCCTGGCGTTTGAGCGTCAGTACTGCCCAGAGGTGCTGAGCGGCATGCCGGATCGGCGTTGCGACCCGATGGTGACGGGCATGAGCAAGAGCAGCATCAACGAGTTCCTGCGCAGCAATGCGGCGAGCAGCGCTGTTGGCAATGGTGTGCAGGGGGGCGGTGTCAACGAGCCCGTCGGCATCTGGGCCTCGGGCATGATCCGTTCGGGCACCCGTGACGGCCGCAACGGTGGCGCCAGCACCGACTTCGAAACCGACGGCGTGAGCTTCGGCCTGGATTACCGCCTGACCGAGTCGTTCGTGTTCGGTGGTGGTGTGGGCTACGGCACCGAAGACAGCGACATCGGCCAGAACGGCAGCCGCAGCGATGGCCAGGCGTATACCTTCGCGCTGTACGGCAGCTACAGCCTGAGCGAGATGTTCTTCCTCGACAGCCTGCTGGGCTATCAGAAGCTGGACTACGACCTGCGCCGCTTCGTGACCGAGAACAACAACATCGTGAGCGGTGACCGCAAGGGCGCGCAGTGGTTTGTGTCGCTGTCGGCGGGCGCCGATGTCGTGGCCGGGAAATGGCAGTTCACGCCCTATGCCCGCATGGACATGGCGCGTGCCTCGCTGGATGCCTACACCGAAACCGGCGATGCCATTTTCGCGCTGGCCTACGACAAGATGGAGATCGACACCACCACGGGTAATGCCGGGGTGCGCATCGACTATCGCCGCGACACCAGCTGGGGCGTATTCACGCCGCAGCTCCGCGTGGAGTACCAGCACGACTTCAAGGCCCGCAACGAGCAGGGCATGCGTTACGCCGACCTGCCCGCGGGCACGTTCTACCAGGCAGACATAGACGGCTTCGACCGCAGTCGCTGGATGCTGGGCCTGGGCCAGGTGTTCGACCTGTACAACAACTGGTCGTTCCAGATCGACTACCGCGGCCTGGTCGGCAATGGCGGTGATCGCGACCACGGCGTGCAGCTGAACGTGGACAAGCGTTTCTGACCCAGGGGGCTGTTGCTTGGCCCCAGCCGTTAAAACACCAAAGCGCCGCTGCCTTACCGCAGCGGCGCTTTGCTTTGTGCGCGTGGCGAGAGGGAATTGCCGGCCAGGTCGTTTTGCTTGTTGCGATGTCGGTGTGCGCTGGCGCCTGGCCTGGGCACTGGTGTTAAGCGGACGGGCGCTCAGCCGCGCGGGCGCAGGTGGCTGCGGCCGCCGTCCACGCCGATCACCTGGCCGGTGATCCAGCCGGCCTCGGGCGAGAGCAGGAAGTCGGCCAGCGCGGCCACGTCCTCAGGCTCGCCCAGGCGGCCGAGCGGGTGCAGCTCGGCGATGGCATTGGCTGTGGCCTCATTCGTCAGGAGGCGTGCGGCCAGCGGCGTGCGCGTGAGCGACGGCGCAATCGCGTTCACCCGGATGCGCGGCGCGAGCTCGGCCGCCAGCGCGCGCGTCAGGCCCTCCACGGCCGCTTTTGCCATGCCCACCGAGGCATGCATGGCAAAGCCCTGCTGCGCGGCAATGCTCGAAAACAGCAGCACCGACGGCGTGCCTTCGTGCTTGCGCAAGGCCGGCAGCAGCGCCTGCACGGTGAGTGCCGCGCCCAGCGCGTTGAGCCGGAAGTCCGCCAGGAAATCGTCGGCACTCAGTCGCGCCAGCGGGCGCAGGTTGATGCTGCCCACCGCATACACAAGGCCCGAGAGCGCCGGGCCGGCCGCCGCCGCCACCTGTGCCAGTCCTTCCGGCGTGGTGATGTCGGCCGCGGTGCAGGGGGCGCCGAGTTCGTCGGCCAGTGCCGCCAGGCGGTCCGCATCGCGGGCCACCAGATGCAGCGGCTGGCCGCGTGCGTGCAGGCGGCGGGCGAGGGCGGCGCCGATGCCGCCGCTGCCGCCGACAAGGAGGAGGGGCGCTGTCATGGTCAGTTCTGCCTGCTGAAATGATGAGCCAGAGCAGACCGCAGCGCCTGCGCCGCCGCCAGTGGACAGCGGGGCGACAGGCAGGCTCAGCCGCGCACGCCGCCTGTGTCGCGGATCACGCGGCGGCGGCACTGTCCGGCATCGGTGGCGGGGTCGCATTGCAGCGCGTCGCGCTGCCAGTCGCGGATGTTGCGGATCATCTGGCGCGTGAAGTCCGGGTCTTTGGGCGCGGCACGTCCCCACACGCGGCAGAAATGCAGGCTACGGCCGCTGGCCAGTGTTTTTTCCTCGCAGCGGCAGTCTTCGCCGCTGATGCGCTGTGCCGGCGGAAACAGCTCGCGCGCGGCCGTGCAGGCCGCCTCCGCCGAGGTGTCGCTGGCATAGGCCTCGGCCACCGGCTCGGACAGCTGCGCGGGCGGCGGGCACTGGTACTGGCCGCTGGCATCGCTGGTGAAGCCCTTGTTGTCGTAGGGCGAGCGCTGGTTCATGCAGACGGCAATGCGCACATCGCTGTCTTTCAGCTCGAAGGTGGTGCTCTTGCCGGCGGGCAGCATGCGCAGGTGCGTGTAGTAAACGCTGGCGCCCTTGCCGCCACCGCAGGCCTGCCGGCCCCAGGTGTCGCCGCTGGCGCTGCAGTAGTACACGCTGGCGTGCGAGCGGCAGCGGTTGTGCAGCGCCGCCTTGCCCTGCGCCGTGGCCTGCCGGCTGACGCAGGCCGCGCCATCCTCCACGGCGGGCTGGTCGGCGGCGAAGGCGCCGGCCGGCAGCAGCAGGCAGAGCACGGCGGCGCGCCAGAGGGACGTCAGCGGGTGAGGGCGTGCGGGCATGGCGGCGG
>DAIRDY010000128.1:0-6728 GCA_036795935.1 Moraxellaceae bacterium
CCCAGCACCAGCGTGTCGATCTGCTCGACAAATACCGGCTTCAGGTACTCCTGCGCGGTCAGCCGCGTCACTTCGTGGTCCAGCCACCCCTCTTCCACCAGCGGCACGAACAGCGGACAGGCCTGGGAATGCACATGCATTCCCGGGTTGAGCGCATGGATGCTGCGGGCATAGGCGTTGGAATTGATGGTGGTGGGCGTACCGATCACGCCGACGCCCTTGCGGGCATGCGCCACTGCAGCACGGGCCCCGGCATCAATGACGTCCAGCACCGGCACCGGCGACATCGCCCGCACCGTATCAACCGCCACCGCCGCCATGGTGTTACAGGCAATGATCAGCAGCTTGACGTCGCGCGCCAGCAGGAACTCGGTGATCTGGGCAGTAAAGCTCTGGATGGTCTCGCGCGACTTCACGCCGTAGGGAACGCGGGCGGTGTCACCGAAATAGATGATGTCTTCAAAAGGCAGGCGCTCCATCAGCGCCCGCACCACGGTCAGGCCACCGATGCCGGAATCGAACACCCCGATGGGACTGGAGGCCTGCGCCATGAGGACATGCTCCGCAGAAGCGGCGGGTCGGCGCCCGCAACAAAAAAGCCGGCTTGCGCCGGCCTTTTGATGAAACTGGAGCGGGAAACGAGACTCGAACTCGCGACCCCGACCTTGGCAAGGTCGTGCTCTACCAACTGAGCTATTCCCGCAAAAGTGCGCGCATTCTAGGGAGCAGGACCCGGAGTGTCAACGCCGGCACACAGCGATTTGCCGACCGCCGAAACAACAGGGCCGGCATGCGCCGGCCCCGTCAGACAACACACCACCGATTACGCCGCCAGCTGCACCCGTGCCGGATCGACACCGAAGGAGCCCGGCAACAGGCTGGTCACGATGCGCAGCGGCTCGCCACGGCTGTCATGCGTCACCGTCATCATGTCGATGTAGCGCGGACGCGCCATCGGCTTCTTGTCGGCATCCAGCAACATCAGCAACTTGGGACGCAGGCGCCGCTCGGGGTTCTGCGCGATCACCACCCCCACCTCATGGTTGCTCATGTGCACCAGGGTACCCGTGGGATAGACACCGATGGCCTGGATGAACTCCTCGACCAGCTGGGCCTGGAACTCGGTATTGCGCAACTCGTACAAGCGGGACACCGCCTCCACCGAGGTCAGCGCGCGGGCATAGGGACGCTCCGAGGTCATGGCATCGTAGGTATCAACCAGACCCGCAATCTTGCCAAGCGGAGAAATTGCCTTGCCGGAGAGCTGGTGCGGATAGCCGCTGCCGTCATAGCGCTCGTGATGCTCGGCCACCATCTGCACGACCTGCGAGGGAATGCCAGGCATGCCGTCGAGGATGTCCAGGCTGTACTGCACATGCTTGCGCAACTCCAGGCGCTCGGCAGGCGTCAGCAGGCCGGTCTTGTTCAGCAGGCCATCAGGCAGGCGCGCCTTGCCGACATCCATCAGCACAAGACCTAACGCCAGGTTGTCCAGCGCCTGACGCGAGATGCCAAGGTGGCGGGCAAACACCGTACCCCAGATCGCGCAGCGGAAAGCATGGTGATAGCTGTAGGCGTCCTTCTCGCGCACACGGGACAGCCAGACCATGGCATCCGGGTTGCGGATGACGCTGTCGACCACGCGCGAGGTGGTCTCGCGGGTCTTGTCGAGATCAGGCAGCTGGCCCTTGCGCAAGCCGGCATAAATGTCGACGACGGCCTGGGCAAACTGGCGATGCAGCTCACGGGAAGCGCCCGCCTCCTGCGGCATGGATACCGTGGTGCGGTAGGTAGGACGGCGCATGGACTTGCCGGCGGCCGCCGCCTGGGCCGGTGCCTGCTGCGCAGCAGCCGCACGGCCGGGCGCATTGGCCACGGCGTGACTGACCGGCTCGACCTCGACCCGGCTGCGCGCCACATCGACAGTCACTTCGCGGCAATAGCGCCGGAGCTGGTCGATATCGCTCAGGTCCTTGACGTAAAAGCCCTGCAACGGGAAGGGGGTTTCGATCCAGGGGCGATCCAGACGGGAGATGTACATCCCCACCTGCAACTGGTCCACGAGAAGTTTCTTGTGCTCGACCGGCATGTCATTTCTCCCGGCGCCACTGCGCCAAGCTGACAAAGATTGTCACATGATGACCTTGTACACCGGGGCGGCGGATTATTGAACAGGCGTGGGTGGGTTTTTGCCTGTTTTACGACCGGGGTCACACTTCCGGGGCCCGGACGGCCCCGGCCACGACTCAGCTGCGATCCTTGCCTTCCGGACGGATATGGCGGGACAGCTCCTGCATCAGTTCGGTCAGGGTATCCAGGCGGCTGTTGATCTGGTCCATGTCCCGCTGCGAGGGAATGCCCAGACGGGTCAGCGCCCCGGTAATGCGGTCATCGAAGGCCCGTTCGACCTTCTCGCGGGTGTCACTGGCCTTTTCCATCACCCTGCCTCGAACCTCGCCCACCGTGGTATCGGCAATCTCACGGGTCTTGCTTTCAAGATCTTCGCCGATCTTGACGAGATTATCGAAGAGCTTGCCGCCTTCCTCTTCAGCACGCGCAAAAGCGCCCAGACCCGCCAGCCAGATCTGCTGGGTGTACTTGCGCAGGTCCTTGCCCGGCGCCACCTTCAGTCGCTTGTCAGCAGTCTTTTTCAGACCGGCCATCTCGTTCACTCCAGAGTGCTCACCAATGGCGCGCGATTGTAGCCAGCCCCCGCCAGATGCCACGGCCGATTGTCCGACAGGCCGTAGCAAGCTGATACGCGGCAAGGCGCCTCAGAACATCAGCACCAACTGCGCCCAGCCCGCCAGCATGCCCAGCACCGCACCCAGGATAATGAGGATCCACTCATCCTCCTGGAAGGCGGGACGCAACAGGTCCTGGAACTCGGTGTTGCTCATCACCCGCATCTTGTCGCGGAAGATCTCGTGGATGATGCCGGCACGGTCGCGGTTGAACTTGGGATCCGACAGCGGGCCGATGGTCATGGCCACGGCCTTCTCGACCACCAGGGTCTTGATGTGGGCATAGCCCTCGGCACCCAGCGTCAGCTGCACGGCGGTGCGCACGACGCCGGACTCGAGCATGGGCCGCATGTGGCGCTTGATCATGGCCTTGGTGCGATCCGAGCGCGGGCCGGTCAGCACTTCCTGCATCAGGTTCTTGAGGTTGACCACTTCCTGCGTGGAGATCAGCGCAAACTTGTCAGCCACTTCGTACTTGCGGCGCAGGAACAGGCCATGCAGCGTGACCGGACCGACCTTGATCGGGTCCAGCGGGCGGAAGATCAGGTTGAGCGCCAGCCAGTTGGTGGCATAGCCGACCAGGAAGCCGAAGAAGGGCATGACCCAGGGCTGCGGATAGACAATCCAGACCCAGGTCTGGATCAGGCCGAAAGCAAAACCGAACCAGAGGCCGGAGTTCACGACAAACTTGATCTCGGCATCACCGACATCCTTGAACACGCGCACCATCAGCGCCTTGTCCTTGGACAGCAGCTTGACCACCATCTGCTTGAGGTCGAGCAGCTCCTCGATGTTCTGCGCCATGTCATCGACCAGATTGTCCATGATGGCAGGCAACTGGCGACGTACGCGCGCGTAAACGCGGCGCTTCACGACATTGGGCAGGTTCTCCCAGAGCACGGCATTTTTCTCGGACATGATTTCATCGACGTATTCATCGATGCGCTCCATGACCGAACGGCTGATGTGCTCGGCAATCTTTTCCGGCTCCATCTGCTGGAAAAGCTCGGACAGGCTGGCCAGCTTGGACATGGTGTTGTCGACCACGATGCCGGCCATTTTCTCCGCCTTGGACGGGATGATGCCCTGCCAGCCGAGATAGAGCTTCTTGTAGCCCACGAATTCGAGCGGCCAGAAAGTCATCTGGATGGCGATCCAGTTGGTGAACCAGCCCACGCCGGCGGCGATGAAGGGAATGGCTACATATGACCAGAATTCCGGCCGGTTCCACAGCTCGGTGAAAAACGCTTGCATCGGGAGACATCCTGCTACTGCCCGGCCGGCGGGTCACACCCCCGTAAAAAAGGGGGGTCTGGGCGGGGTGCCCGAGTATACACCTAATCCCCGGCCGCTCTGCGAGAGGGGAAGACTGACTGCAGCCAGGGACGGAAATTGGCAGGAGATGACGGGTCGCGCCGATTGTACCGGCCGCTTGAGTGGTTAGAATCAGGGACTTTGGCGCCAGCGTGGGTGCCGCCATGGCAGTAAGCGTCGATGATGGCTGGCTACGAGAAAAACAACGATAACGAGGCGGAAGGCCGGCCCCTCGCCCAGCATGTCTGGCTGGGACTGGTGGAAACCCTGCTCAACGGGTTCATCGACCTCGACGGCCCCACCGGCGACCGCGTGGTCGAGCTCAGCGGACTGATCGTCCGGGTCAAGCTGCTCGATCCTTTCCTGTCGTTCTACCTTTACTTCACCCCGGAAGGCATCGAAGTCTGCGATGTCGCCCCAGGCCCGGCCAGGGTACGCATCAATGCCCGCGTCTATGACCTGATGCGGGTGCTGCTCGGCCGTCCGGCACGGGGCCGCTCGGGCCGGCCGCGCGTGCGCATGTGGGGCGATGCCGACAGCATCGTGGCACTGGAGTCGCTGCTGCAGGACTTCAACCTGCGTACACGCGCCAGCGAATGGCTGCAGTCGCATCTGGACATGAAGTCGGTGTGGGAACGCATCCGCCGGCATGACCCGAGCTGGCTGCAGGACTTCGTCCCCTTGCCCGGCCTCATGCGCGAGGCGCTTGCCGAGTTGCGTCAGCTGAACCGGAACCTGCAGGCACAACAGGACGAAATGGAGCGCTTCCGTGCCAACCTGGGCAAGCAGCGCAGGCAGGACCTGGTCTTCCTGCTGCTTGCATTTGTCGCGCTGAGTGGCGGCCTGACCGGCGGCTTTTCGGCCGCTGCCCTTGCCGCCATGAATGCCGAACGCGTGTTGCTGATAGTGGTCGGACTGGCCTTGGTCGCCTCGCGCCTGCGCAACCGTCAGGAGTAGTGGCGATCAACTGCCCTCGCTGCGCCGACGCTTGCCGAGGATGGCATTGAGGCCGTCGCTCAGCAGGTCCGATCCCGACTTCGCCGCCTTCCAGGTGGCATCGCGCAACACATCGCCCGTATTGAAGTCTGCCAGCGCGTCCGCTACTGCGCGCTTGACGCGCACCTCCACCGTCCGCCCGATGTCGTCATGCAGCTCACGCAGGCGATGTTCCATTTCCAGCCGCCAGCGACGCTGGAAAAACAGCCAGGCACAGAACAGGGTGATACCGCTGGAAAGCAGCGCAGTGGCGATGATGATGAACAGGGACTGAAGCATGGGGAACCTCGCTGGCGCCGCGACAAGCAGGCGCTCATCCGGCAGGACCGCCACCACGGACCGGAGGCCGCAGCGCAGGAATCAAGTGGCCGGATTCTAGCAAAGCCCCCGCATCGGCCAAGGCGCATATTGTCAGGCGATGGCCCGCCACCAGGCGCCCCCGGGCATGCTATACGCTGCCATGACGCGCCGGTATCATCCGGCCAACCCTTGGGAAGAGCTGACCATGATCACCATCGAAATTACCAACCTGGACGAACTGGTGAAAGAACACCGCGGCCCGCTGTCGGCGCTGCTCGGCAAGCTGGTCACCGATGTCGAGGGTGAGGTCGAGCGCATCATCATCAACGAACTCAAGGAAGAATTCGAAAAACGCGGCATCAAGGCCAATCTCTGCAGCGTCGCCGGCATCTCGCTGCGCCGTTACGTCAACTCCTGACATCCCCGCCTCACGCCAGCGCCGGCACGAATGCGGCCTCCGGCACTGCGAGACCCGGTGCCAGCGCCTCCAGCGCATAGCAGCGCGCTTCGGCCAGACCAAACGGCCTCCCGCCGACAATTACTGACTCGCACAACCACTGGTGCAGCCCGGCCACCAGCGGCATGTGCGTGACGACCACCACCTGCGCCAGCGTGACCACGCCGGCAACGGCCTCCAGTGCCTGGCGCGGGTCGTCATCCGGCGTGATGCGCGGCACGGTGATCGTGACCGCCTGCGGCAGGCAGGCCGCGATTTCGGCCGCCGTTTCCTGTGCGCGCCGGTAAGGGCTGACCAGCAACTGCACCGGTCCCGCCAGCGCCGCCGCCAGCCAGCGCCCCGTGGCCGCTGCCTGCTGCCGGCCATGCGCCGTCAGGGCGCGCGCCGCGTCCGTCGCCGCCCGCGCCTCGGCCTCACCATGGCGCACCAGCACCAGCCTCATGCCGCACCGCCACCGCTGCTGCGCGGCAGCACGAACTCGACATCACTGCTCTGCCCGCCCTGCATGAGGCCGCCGATCACGGCCTGCAGCGACTTGCCGTTGAAAATGACCTCGTACAGGCCACTGACGATGGGCATGTACACGCCGAACTCGTCGGCCTTGTGCTTGACCGTATGCACCGTGTTCACGCCCTCGGCCGTCTGCTCAAGGTCCTCGATGACATCGGCCAGGCTCTGGCCGGAGCCGAGCGCAAAGCCCACCTGATAATTCCGGCTGAGCGGCGAAGAGCAAGTGGCAATCAGGTCGCCGACGCCGGCAAGGCCAAGGAACGTCAGCGGATTGGCGCCCAGTTGCACGGCGAAGCGGCTCATCTCGGCCAGCGCGCGGGTCAGCAACATGCTGCGCGAGTTCTCGCCGAGCTTGAGCGCCGCCGCCATGCCGGCGGCAATCGCATAGATGTTCTTGAGGGCACCAC
>DAIRDY010000129.1:0-1619 GCA_036795935.1 Moraxellaceae bacterium
CTCGCGGCGCACGCGCAGGTATTCGCGACGGTCGCCGCCGCGGCGTGCAAACGCCGCCGGCAGCTGGAACATGGCAGGCAGCACGTCAGCCTGCCCTTGCCGCGCCAGCAGGAAGGGACGCGCCAGCAGCAGGGCTGTCACGAACACCGACTGCGGATTGCCCGGCAGGCCGATGAAGGGCACCGCGCCTGCATCCCCGCGCACCTCGCCCACCGCCACCGGCTTGCCCGGCTTCAGGGCAATCTTCCAGAAATCGAGCCGCCCGCGCGCGAGCAGTGCCGCCTTCACGTGGTCTTCCTCGCCCACCGACACACCGCCGGAACTCACGATGACATCGGCACCGGCCGCGAGCGCGGCAGCCAGCGCCGCCTCGGTGGCGGCCTGGCTGTCGGCCACGCGACCGAGGTCGATCACGCCCAAGCCCCAGCCCGCGAGCAGCGCCGCCAGCATGGGCCGGTTGGAGTTGTAGATCGCCGCCGGCCGCCAGGGCTCGCCGGGCTCCAGCAGTTCATCGCCGGTGCTGAGCACCGCCACGCGCAGGCGGCGGAACACGGACACCGACGGCTGCCCGAGCGAGGCCAGCAAGCCCAGCGCCGGCGGTGACAGGCGCTGGCCGCGGCGCAGCACGACACTGCCGGCAGCCAGATCCTGCCCGGCCGGGCGCACATTGGCGCCCGCGGCCGGCACCGCGAGTACCCTCACCTGCTCGCCGGAAAATTCGCAGTTTTCCTGCATGGCCACGGTGTCGGCGCCCGCCGGCAGCACGGCACCGGTAAAAATGCGCGCCGCCGTGCCGGGCTCGAGCGGTGAAGGCGCCGTGCCCGCGGGAATGCGCTGCGACAGCGGCAGCGCAGCCGGGGCCGGCAGGTCGGCATGGCAGAAGGCGATGCCGTCCATGGCGCTGTTGGCTTCCGGCGGCACGTTGAAGCCTGCCACCACATCCGCCGCCAGCACGCGCCCCGCGGCCTCGGCCAGCGGCACGGTTTCCGCCACCGGGCTCACTGCACGCGCCAGCGCGATCAGCTGCGCAATCGCTGCGTCGACCGGCAACAGGCCTTTCGGGTAGCAGGCGTCCGCGCTCATCCGCGCGAGCTTCCGCACACGGCCTGCTTCAGGTGCGGCACGAAATTGCAGGGACGATGCCGGTTGTCCAGCTGCTCGCCGATGATGCGGTCCCAGGCCGTGCGGCAGGCATTGGTCGAACCCGGCATGCAGAAAATCACCGTATGGTTGGCAAACCCCGCGAGCGCGCGCGACTGCAGCGTGCTGGTGCCGATCTCGGCCAGCGAATGGTGGCGAAACACCTCGCCAAAGCCTTCGATGGCCTTGTCGAACAGCGGGGCCACCGCCTCCGGGGTGGAGTCGCGGCCGGAAAACCCGGTACCGCCGGTGACCAGCACCGCCTGCACGTCGTCGCTGGCAATCCAGCGCGAGAGCACGGCGCGTATCTGGTAGATGTCGTCCTTCACGATGACCTTGTCGGCCAGCACATGGCCGGCGGTGGTCAGGCGTTCGACCAGCAACTGGCCGGACGTGTCGCTGGCGTCGTCGCGCGTATCCGACACCGTCAGCACCGCCACCTTCAGCGCGACGAATTCACGCGGGGCATCTTTGCTCAT
>DAIRDY010000129.1:1719-6695 GCA_036795935.1 Moraxellaceae bacterium
CCGTCAGCACCGCCACCTTCAGCGCGACGAATTCACGCGGGGCATCTTTGCTCATCAGGTCTGTTCCTCTCAGGGACGGCCGCCATCGCGCAAGGTGCGGATGCGGCGTCTGTTGCATGGCGCCCCTCAGCCGCCGGTCATGCTCATGAAGCGTACCGGCTGGGTGGCATCGGGGTTGTCGAAATGGTGGCGCTCGGGCTTGCGCTGCATGGCGGCGACGATGGCCGCCCGCAGTTGCGCGTCATCGGCGCCCTGTTCACGCAAGAGCGCGCGCAGGTCCAGGCTGTGCTCGTTGCCGAGGCAGAGCAGGAGGCGCCCCTCCACCGTCACCCGCACGCGGTTGCAGTCGCCACAGAAATTGTGGCTGTGCGGCGAGATGAAGCCGACGCGCGTGTCGCGCCCGGCCAGCCGCCAGTAGCGCGAGGGGCCGCCGGTGTTTTCGGTGGACGGCAGCAGCTCGAAGCGGCGCGCCAGTTGCTCGCGGATTTCCGCGCTGGTCACGAGCGCCGCGGTGCGGTCGTGCTCGTCGATCGATCCCAGCGGCATTTCCTCGATGAAACTGATGTCGCAGCCTTCGGCATCGGCAAAGGCGACCAGGTCGGCCACCTCGTCGTCGTTGCGACCGCGCAGGATGACGGCATTGAGCTTGGGCCGGGCAAAGCCGGCCGCCTGTGCGGCACGGATGCCGGCCAGCACGGCCTCGAGATCACCGACGCGGGTGAGTTCGCGGAAGCGGTCGGCGCGCAGGCTGTCGAGGCTGATGTTGAGGCGATGGAGGCCGGCCGTGCGCAGCTCGCCGGCCATGGGGGCAAGGCGCATGCCGTTGGTGGTCAGCGCCAGCTCGCGCAGGCCCGGCAGCGCAGCCAGCTCGCGCACCAGCCAGGGCAGGTTCTGGCGCACCAGCGGCTCACCGCCGGTGAGACGGATTTTCTCCACGCCGAGACTCACGAACACGCGGGCGATGCGCGCCAGCTCCTCCAGGCGGAGCACCTCGGCACGCGGCAGGAACTGCATGTCCTCGGCCATGCAGTACACGCAGCGCAGGTCGCAGCGGTCGGTCACGGACAGCCGGAGGTAGCGGATACGGCGCTGGAAGGCATCGACTAGGGTCATGGGCGGGATTCTGGTCTCGTGGGTGCGGCACGGCAACGCGGGTTATCCATTGTTTGCAGGTCCCTGTGTGCGGATGCCCCGCATGACAAATCCGCAGCTGCAAACCGGTGGCTCACCTACACGCCCTGCTCGGCCTGCTTGGCCTCGACCCAGAGCGCCTCCATCTGCGCCAGGCTGGCCTCGGCGAACTGCAAGCCGCGTGCCGAGAGGCCCTGCTCGATATGCGCAAAACGGCGCTCGAACTTGGCATTGGCCTTTTTCAGTGCCATTTCGCTGTCGAGCGCCAGGTGTCGGGCCAGGTTGACCACGCAGAACAGCAGGTCGCCCAGCTCCTCTTCCTGCGCAGCCCGGCTGCCACCGTCCAGCTCGGCCTCGATCTCGTCCAGTTCCTCGCGCAGCTTGGCAATGACGGCGCGCGGGTCGTTCCAGTCGAAGCCGACCTTGCCGGCCTTCTTCTGCAGCTTCTCGGCCCGGGTCAGCGCCGGCAGGCCGTGACTGATGCCGGCCAGCAGGCCCTCGTGGCGCTCGCCGCGCGCGGCCTTCTCGGCCTGCTTGATGGCCTCCCAGTTGGCCACCACCTCGCGTGCACCAATAGCGACCGACTCGCCCCCGAGCCGGCCGTCCGGAAACACGTGCGGATGGCGGCGGATCATTTTTTCGGCAATGCCGGCGGCCACGTCGTCAAAGCCGAACAGGCCGACCTCGCTCGCCATCTGGCTGTGAAAAACCACCTGCAGCAGCAGGTCGCCCAGCTCCTCGCGCAGGTTGTCCATGTCGCCACGGGCGATGGCATCGGCCACCTCGTGCGCCTCTTCCAGCGTGTAGGGGGCGATGGTGGAAAAGTCCTGCTCCAGGTCCCAGGGGCAGCCCTGCGCGGGGTCGCGCAAACGCGCCATGATGGCCAGCAACTGCTGCAGTGGTTCAGACATGGCCTCACCTGCGAGGTGGCAACGGAAAGCGGGCATGGTAGGGGATCGCTCCCGGGCTGTCAGTGGCGCCTGGCGCGACCCTGCCCGCCCTCCACCGGCGTCAGCGCAGGATCATGTTGGTGGCGGTGGCATGGGCGTACAGCACGCCGTCATCATCGCGGATGTCGCCCTCGCACATCACCAGCCGGCTGCCGGCATTGATGACCCGGCCTTCGGCGCGCAGCGTCTTGTTGAACGGCAGCGGCCTGCACATCTTCACGTTGAGGTCGGTGGTGCCGTAGCCCTCGCCGGCCGCCAGCACGGTGTGCGCGGCACAGCCGGTCACCGAGTCCAGCACGGTGGCGGCAAAGCCGCCGTGCACGCCGCCCAGCGGATTGGTGTGGTTCTCGTTGGCCGTCACCCGGAACAGCACGCGGCCGGCCTCCACTGCCTCGACGTCCATGGGCATGGTCCGGGCAATGCCGGGCCGGGGGAACAGGCCCTGCGCAAAGGCCTGCATGATTTGCAGACCGGTCATTTCTTTCGGGTTCATACAGCGGACTCCTGCTTGCGGAGGTGGACGGGAACGTATTTGTGGTAGGGCGTGCGCGACAGCGGGTCGCAGTGCGCGGCATCGGTAAGGCGGTTGAGCGCGGGGCCGGCCTCGCGTCCGTCATCGCCCTGCTGGCCGTAGCCGTGCGGCAGCGTGACCACGCCGCGGCGCACGGAGTCATCCAGCTCGACCACGACGGCAATGCTGTCGCGTGCCGAGGTGCAGAGCGCCGTGTCGCCGTCGGCCAGTTGCAGGGCGGCCGCATCGTCGGGATGCAGGCGCATGGCGCCGTGCGCATCGACCTTGCGCCAGGCCGGGTCACGGTAGATCTGGTTGGCGTTGTAGCTGCGCCGCTCGCCCGCCATCAGGATGAAGGGGAAGTCGCCCCCCGGTGCCACCTCGTCGCGCAGCGCGGCCAGCTCGTCGAGCATTTCCGGAATCGCCAGGCGCACGCGGCGATCGGGCGTGCCCATCAGCGTCCACATGTCCTCGTGCTCATGCACGCTGATCAGCGTGCCGGCACGCCGGCCGAGGATGGCGCGGAACAGTGCCGTGCCCAGCGTCAGGCGGTTGCCATGGTGGCCGGCGCGGCGCACTTCGGCCGGGTATTTCTGCGCATAGAGCATGGACAGCGGCAACAGCGGTGCCGCGGCGGCGGCACCGTCGGGCAGTACCGGCCCCAGCGTGCGATAAAGAATGGACGGCGCAAACGGCAACAGCTGGCGCCGGCGCACCATCAGTGCGGCAAAGGCCGCCATGTAGCCCAGATGGGCCGCCGCCGCAGGCTCGCGGCGCGCGATGCGCGCCAGCCACGGAAACGACGCCGGGATGGCCCCCATCTTCTCCAGCAGGCGCGTATAGATTTCCGGTTCCGGCAGGCAGTCATGCGCCGGCGGCAACAAGGGCTGGCGCAGGTGGAAGGCATTGGCCGGAAACTCGAGGTTGAAGCCGGTTGCCTCCCACTTCTCGAACTGCGAGGCCGCCGGCAAGACGTAATGCGCCATGCGCGCCGTCTCGGTCATCGCCACGTCGACCACGACCATGAGTTCGAGTGTGGCGAAGGCCTCGCGATAGGCGGCCGTGTCCGGCCAGGTCAGCAGCGGATTGCAGCTGTCGACGAAGACGGCGCGGATGCGCGACTCGCCGGCTTTGAGGATCTCGTCAGGCAGGATGTTCGGCGGCAGGATGCCGGCAATCGGAAACATCCTGTGATGCGGCGTGCGCCGGATGCGCGGGCTGCGCTCGTCGGTATGCCCCAGGATGGGCAGGAACATGGTGTGCAGGTTGTTGCCGCCCCTGATGCCGAAATTCCCGGTCAGCAGGTACAGCAACTTTTCCAGATAGCCGTTCAGCGTGGTGTGCAGCGTGTGCTGGATGCCGAGGTCGACACGCACGCAGGCGGATTTCGCCGCGGCAAAGCCGCGCGCCACTTTCTCCACGTCGGCCAGCGGCACGTCGGCCCGGCGCACATAGTCCTCGACCGGAATCGCCTGCAGCGCTTGCTCGACGGCCTCGAAGCCCTCGCAATGACGGGCGATGAAGTCGCGGTCATGCAGACCCTCGCGCACGATGATGGCGAGCATGGCGCTCATCAGGTAGGCATCGGTGCCGGGTTTTAACTGCAGGTGGATGTCGGCATAGCGCGCGGTTTCGGTCCGTCGCGGATCGACCAGCACCATGGTGCGCGCCGGGTCCTTCTGGATGTGCTTCAGCGTGTCGCGCGCGTTCGGGATGCCATGCGCCAGGAAGGGGTTGCAGCCGATGAAGAGCACAAAGTCGGCGTGCTCCACGTCTTCGGTGGTGTGGCAGGTCTGACGCCCGAACAGGCGGCCGTTGAGCCAGAAATCGCCGGTCTTTTCCTGGCCCAGCGAGTTGTAGGCATTGTGGCTCTTCATGGCCGCACGCAGCTGGCCGCTGTAGGCACCCCCCAGATGGTTGCCCTGCCCGCCGCCGCCCAGGAAAGCAAAGCTCTTCCCGCCATGCCGCTCGCGCAGGGCCACGAGACGCGCGGCGATGTCGGTCAGGGCCTCGTCCCAGCTCACCGGCACGAAGCGGCCATCGTCAACACGCTTGAGCGGTTGCGTCAGGCGCTCGCCATGATGCTGGTAGTGCCCGAGCCGCGCGGCCTTCTGGCAGATGTAGCCGCGGGTCAGCGGGTGATCCTCGTCGCCGCGTATGCGGGTGAACTGCCCGTCCTCCACGTCGATGCGCAGTCCGCAGTTGCGCGAACAGAGAATGCAGGCGGTCTGGTGCGTGGTCATGGTGCTCTCCGCGAGGCGCTCAGGACTTTTTCGGACTGACCCACATGGTGATGAGGGCACGGAACACGACGTCACCTGCCGTGTCGGTGACATCCACCTGCACCGGGTAGTCGCAGCCCTGCGCCAGATCCGGTGTGCCAA
>DAIRDY010000130.1:0-4811 GCA_036795935.1 Moraxellaceae bacterium
GCCTATAACCGCTCCTACAGCGGCGCAACACCAAACAGCAGCGCATGTAACCCGGCCACAAACAGCCCCCAGACCACCGCACCGGCGGCCACCGTAATCACGGTGGCGCGCGTGGTGCCGGGCGCATAAACGCGGCCGGCGGCGCGGTCGCGTCGGCGGGCGACGGCGAAGGCGGCAATCGCCCAGAGCAGGAAGCTGCCGAACAGCAGCACGTCGTGCAGCATGCCGTTGGCAAGCAGGTGGGCAAAGGCCCAGAGCTTGGTGGCCAGCAGCATGGGATGGTGCAGGCGCGCGCGCAGGCCGTTGCGCGGCAGGTAGGTGGCCAGCAGCAGGATGAGGGCGGGCAGCATCAGCAGCGCGGCCACATGCCGCAACGGCAGGGGCGGCAGCCAGAGCACGAGCGGCGACTGCCGGGCAGCGGCATAACCGAAGCAGATCAGCACAAAACCGGCGAGGCTGACGAGGGAATACAGCCCCTTCCAGGGACCGGTACCAAGGCGGGCCATCATGCGCGTCCGCCAGGCGGGCGCGAGCAGGTGAATGGAGTGCGCGCCCAGAAACAGCAGCAAGCCTGTCAGCAGCATCAGCATCGCATCCTCCTTCGCCTGCGCGCAGGGCGCCGGGCGGTCACTTCACCGGTCGGCGGTACATGAAGTTCTCGAGCGAGGCCTCGCTCAGGTTGTGCCAGCCCTGCTCCAGCCGGCGGAACTTTTTCCATTCGCCGTAGATCTTGCGGAACATCGCGTCCTTGGCGGCCTCTTCCTCGAACAGTTCGAAGGTGGCCTTCATGCCGGCTTCCATGATGTCGTCGCTGTAGCGGCGCAGCTGCACGCCGCGGCCGATCAGGCGCGACAGCGCCAGCGGGTTCTGGGCATCGTAGGCGGCGAGCATCAGCGTGCTGGCCTCGGCGGCGGCCACTTCAAAGGCGGCGCGGTAGGCAGGCGGCAGCTTCTGCCATTCGTTGCGGTTGATGTAGAAGCTGAGCGTGGGGCCGGGCTCCCACCAGCCGGGGAAGTAGTAGTACTTGGCAATCTTGTAGAGGCCGAGCTTCTCGTCGTCGTAAGGCCCCACCCACTCGCAGGCATCGATGGCACCGCGCTCCAGCGCCGGGTAGATGTCGGCGCCGCCGATGGTCTGCGGAATCACGCCGAGGCGCGACATGATCTCGCCGCCGATGCCGGGAATGCGCATCTTGATGCCCTTGAGCTCGGCCAGCGATTTCACCTCGCGGCGGAACCAGCCGCCCATCTGCGTGCCGGTGTTGCCGCCAGGCAGGCAGACCACGCCCTGCTCGGCAAACAGCGGCGCCATCACTTCGCGGCCGCCGCCCTTGTGGTACCACGCCGTCTGCTGGCGCGCGGTGAGGCCGAAGGGCACCGAGGTGTCGAAGGCAAAGGCCTTGTGCTTGCCGACGTAGTAATAGCTGGCCGAGTGGCCGCACTCCACGGTGTTCTTGCCGACGGCTTCCAGCACCTGCAGGCCGGGCACCAGCTCGCCGGGCGCGAACACGCGGATGCGGAAGCGGTTGTCGGTAAGCTCGGCCACGCGCTTGGCCAGCACCTCGGCGGCGCCGTAAATGGTGTCCAGGCTTTTCGGGTAGCTGGAGGCCAGGCGCCACTGCACCACCGGCTGGCTGATGACGGCGGGCGCCGCCACGGCCGCGGCGGCCGGGGTGCCGAGCAGCGCGCCGGCGGCGGATTTCTTCAAAAAGTCGCGACGGTCCATTAGCGGCCCCCTTGCTGTGTTTCGCGGTAAAGATCGCGCGCGATCTCTTCCATGATGCGGATGGCCTCGTCGCCGTCCGCGGCCGGACCGCTGCTGTCGACAAACTCGGCGCGCGTATCCCAGATCACCTTTTCTTCCTTCTGCACCATGGCCAGGTTCGGGAACACCATGAGCATGGCCACCATCAGCGCCTGCAGGGCGATGAAGGGCAACACGCCCTTGTAGATGGCGGCGGTCCTGACTTCGGGGGGCGCCACCGAGCGCAGGTAGAACAGCGAGAAGCCGAACGGTGGCGTGAGGAAGGACGTCTGCAGGTTCATCGCCAGCATCACGCCGAACCACACCGGGTCGATGCCGAGCTTGTGCGCCACCGGCGCCAGCAGCGGCACCGCAATGAAGGCGATCTCGAAGAAGTCGATGAAGAAGCCGAGCAGGAACACCAGCAGGTTGACAATGATGAGGAAGCCGATGACGCCGCCGGGAATGTGCGCAAACAGCTCCTCCACCCACAGGTCGCCGTCGAGCGCGCGGAACACCAGCGCGAACAGCGAGGAGCCGATGAGGATGAACATCACGAAGCAGGTGAGCCGCGCCGTCTTCTCCAGCGCCTCGTTCAAGAGCGGCAGGCGGAGCCGGCGCTTGAGCGCCGCCAGCACCAGCGCCCCGGCCGCGCCCATGGCGCCGCCCTCGGTGGGCGTGGCCAGCCCCATGAAGATGGTGCCGAGCACGAGAAAGATCAGCAGCACCGGCGGCAGGAGCGAGATGGCGGCACGCTTCCACAGCGCCGCGCCGCGGATCACGGCCTCGGCGGGCAGGGCCGGCGCAAGCTGCGGGCGGAACACGCTGACCATGACGATGAACAGCAGGAAGAGCGCGGTAAGCAGCAGGCTGGGCACCAGCGCGCCGCGGTACATGTCGCCCACCGGCACCGACAGCGTGTCGGCAAGCACGATCAGCACCAGCGACGGCGGAATGATCTGCGCGAGCGTGCCGGAGGCAGTGATGACGCCGGAGGCCAGTGCCGGCGAATAGCCGTGGCGCAGCATCACCGGCAGCGAAATCAGGCCCATGGCCATGACGCTGGCCGCAACCACGCCGGTGGTGGCCGCGAGCAGGCCTCCCACCAGCACCACCGCCAGTGCCAAGCCACCGCGCAGGCGCCCGAACAGCTGGCCCACGGTTTCCAGCAGTTCCTCGGCCAGCCCGCTACGCTCCAGCACCAGCCCCATGAAGGTGAAGAAGGGCACGGCCAGCAGCGTGTCGTTGCGCATGATGCCGAACAGGCGTTCGGGAATGGCCTGCACCAGCTCCGGACGGATGGCGCCGGTCTCGAGACCGATCAGCGCGAACACCAGTGCCGCGGCGCCGAGCGCAAACGCCACCGGATAGCCGGTAAGCAGGAACAGCAGCAACAGGATGAACAGCCCGGGCGCGAGCCACGACGGGTCCAGCCACTCAAGCCCCATGGCCGTCCTCCTTCGTGGCCGCCGGCACCGCCTCGTGGCCGGTGAGCACGGCCAGGCGGTGGATGCTGGCGGCCAGCACCTGCAGCGCCAGCAACAGGAAGCCGGCCGGAATCAGTGCCAGCACCGGCCAGCGCGGCAGGCCGCCGGCATCGGCTGACATTTCGCTGGCACGGAAGGCGGCCCAGGCGTTTTCCGCCCCCAGCACGATGAGCACGCCACACAGCGGCAGCAGGAACAGCAGGTGGCCGGCCAGCTCGATGCCGGCGCGCGTGCGCGGCGACAGGCGCTTGGCCAGCACGTCGATGCGCACATGCTCGTCGCGCTTGAGCGTGTGGCCGGCGCCGAGCAGGAACACGGCCGCGAAGAAATACCACTGGCCTTCAATCAGGGCATTGGAGCCGAAGCCGGCCTTGCGGCCGATGGCACTGATCACGGCCAGCGCAACAGCGCCCAGGATCAGCCAGGCCACCGGCCGGCCGAGGGCCTCGTTCAGCGCGTCGATGGCACGCGCCAGTCTGAGCAGGAAAGTCATGGGGATTGGTGTTCGCAGTCCGTGGTGTCTGGCACCTGCTTCCCGCAGGCGTGGCGCATGATAGCCGCCTGCCCCCGGCACTGACCATGGCGCCGCAAGGCATCGCCGTGCGGTCAATTCCGGCCGGGCCGGCTCGGGCATTATCGGTGCGTCCCGACCGGCCGCCCCACGCCGGTCGCCACTGTAAAGAAGGAGTAGTCCGATGAATGCCAACCAGGTACAGGGGTTCGGCCTCAACATGCTGAACCGTTTTGCCCAGAGCGACTGGCCCGACCGCCTCGGTGTGCGCAAGTCGTTTGCGCGCCTGCTCTACACCGGCAGCAAGACGGGCTTCCAGGTGATTGGCGCCGCATCGCGCTTCGGCAAGAAAGGCGGCTCCGCGACGCTTGAGAGCAAGCAGCGCCTGCCGGCCACGAGCAAGGGCCTGTTCGACCTCAGCCTGACCGAAGAGCAGCAGATGATGCGCGACACGCTGCAGCGCTTTGCGCGCGACGTGCTGCGCCCGGCGGCGCACCAGGCCGACCACGACGCCCTGTTTCCGGCCGACGTGCGCGCGCAGGCACTGGAGCTGGGCCTGAATTTCTACGCCGTGCCGGAGGCCCTGGGCGGCATGGCCGCCGAGCAGGCGGTGGTGACCAATGTGCTGATGGCCGAAGACCTGGGCTATGGCGACTTCACGCTGGGCGCCGCCCTGCTCGCGCCGATGGGCGTGGCCAACGCCCTGACGCGCTGGGGCACGAAGGAGCAGCAGGAGAAGTACCTGTCCGCCTTTGCCGAGGAGGCGCCGCCCGTGGCCAGCTTCGCGATAAACGAAGCACAGCCCGCCTTCAATCCGCTGCAATTGGCCACCACTGCACGCCGTGACGGCGCCGGCTATGTGCTCACCGGTGAAAAAGCCCTGGTGCTGCTGGCGCGCAACGCCGAACTCTTCCTCGTGGCGGCCATGCTCGACGGCAAACCGGCCATCTTCATTGTCGAAGGCGGCAGCGACGGCCTCGGCTTCATGGAAGACCCGGGCATGGGCCTCAAGGCTGGCGAAACACTGAAAATGCGCCTCGACAATGTGCGCGCCGACAAACTGGGTGATG
>DAIRDY010000130.1:4911-6688 GCA_036795935.1 Moraxellaceae bacterium
GGCGAAACACTGAAAATGCGCCTCGACAATGTGCGCGCCGACAAACTGGGTGATGCCGACTTCGATTACCAGGCCTTCCTCGATTTGGGTGCGCTGGCCTGGATCGGCCTGGCCATTGGCACCTGCCAGGCCGTGCTCGATTACAGCGTGAAGTACGCCAACGAGCGCATCGCCTTCGGCGAGCCGATTTCACACCGCCAGAGCGTGGCCTTCATGATTGCCGACATGGCCATCGAGATCGACGCCATGCGCATGCTGCTGTGGAACGCCGCCTCGCTGGCCGAAGCCGGCAAACCCTTCCATCGCGAGGCCTATCTGGCCCGCCTGCTGGCCGGCGAAAAGGCCATGAAGATCGGCAACGACGGCGTGCAGGTGCTGGGCGGCCACGGCTTCACCAAGGAGCACCCGGTGGAGCGCTGGTACCGCGACCTGCGTGCGGTCGCCGTCATGCACTCCGGCCTGCACGCCTGAAATCAGCCAGCCCGCCCCCGCTCGCGGGGAGCGTTCGGCAAATGCCCAGAATTCGAGGAAATGAAAAATGAATCTTGAGAACCCCAAGAAGTTCAAGATGCTGGTCGACCAGGCCCATGAAGTGGCGCTGAACTATTTCCGCCCGCTGTCGCGCAAGTACGACAAGGCCGAGCATGCCTATCCGAAGGAACTGGACATGCTGGCCTCGCTGCTCGACGGCTTCAACGACGGCTCGGCCGAAGGCACCAGCTCCACCGCACTTGGCAAGCGTGGCGCCACCAACGATGCCAGCATCAAGAACGGCACCAACATGTCGGCGGCGCTCGGCTGCATCGAACTGTGCTATGGCGATGTCGGCCTGCTGCTGACCATGCCGCGCCAGGGCCTCGGCAACTCCGCCATCGGCGCCGTCGCCAACGACGAACAGCTGGCGCGCTTCAAGGGCAAGTGGGCCGCCATGGCCATCACCGAGCCCGGCACCGGCTCCGACTCCGCCAACATCCGCACCACGGCGGTGAAGGATGGCGACGACTACATCCTCAATGGCGAAAAGATTTTCGTGACCTGCGGCGAGCGTGCCGACTGCGTGGTGGTGTGGGCGACGCTGGACAAGAACCTGGGCCGCGCCGCCATCAAGTCCTTTGTGGTCGAACGCGGCACGCCCGGCATGAAGGTGGAACGCCTGGAGCACAAGCTCGGCATCAAGGCCTCGGACACCGCCGTCATCAGCTTCACCGACTGCCGCGTGCCCGCTGCCAACCTGCTCGGCAATCCGGAAATCGATGTCGCCAAGGGCTTTGCCGGCGTCATGGAAACCTTCGACAACACCCGTCCGCTGGTGGCCGCGATGGCGGTCGGCTGCGCCCGTGCCTCGCTGGAGCGCATCAAGGAGCTGTGCCGCGACTACCTCGACCCGAACTACGCCACGCCGCCGCTCAATGCCTCGCATGTCGCCGCCACCATCTACCGGCTGGAAGCCGAGTGGGAGGCCTGCCGCCTGCTGACGCTGAAAGCCTGCTGGATGGCCGACAACCGCCAGCCCAACTCCAAGGAAGCCTCGATTGCCAAGGCCAAGGCCGGCCGCATCGGCAGCGAAATCACGCTGAAGTGCGTGGAGCTGGCCGCGAGCCTCGGCTATGGCGAGGACGAACTGCTGGAGAAGTGGGCGCGCGACTCGAAGATTCTCGACATCTTCGAAGGCACGCAGCAGATCCAGCAGCTGATCATCGCCCGCCGCGTGCTGGGCAAGAGCTCGGCCGAGCTGAAGTAGGCCCCGGCGCCCCGGCACCGCCAAGTGGTGCCGGGG
>DAIRDY010000131.1:0-4040 GCA_036795935.1 Moraxellaceae bacterium
GCCGCTTACCAGTAGATGCCGCGCATGATGTACTGGAAGGCCACCTGCTCCGATGACGGCGCCGGTGCCGGGGCGGCTGTATCGCCTCCCTTCCCGCTCTTCGCTGCCTCCGAATCCGGGAACATGCGGAAACCGGTGTTCATGATGATCTCGGTGGTCTTGGGCGCGATGTCGTAGAGGATCTGCGCGAAGATGCCGAGGCGGGTGGCGATGCGCTTGGGCCGGCGCACCATGGCATCGCAGACCATGTTGGCCGCTTCCTCCGGCGAAATGGCCGGCGCGTAGTCGTACATCTTGGTCGGCGCAATCATCGGCGTGCGCACCAGCGGCATGTTGATGGTGGTGAAGCGCACGTTCTGGTCCGAGAACTCGGCGGCGGCACAGCGCGAGAAGGCATCCAGCGCCGACTTCGAGGCGACATAGGCCGAGAAGCGCGGGGCATTGGTCAGCACGCCGATGGACGAGATGTTGATGATGAGGCCGCGCCGGTTTTCCGTCATCGACGGCAACAGGCCCATGATCAGGCGCAGCGCGCCGAAATAGTTGAGCTGCATGGTGCGCTCGAAATCATGGAAGCGGTCATAGGCAAGCCCGATGCTGCGGCGTATCGAGCGGCCGGCATTGTTCACCAGGATGTCGACGCGGCCATGATCGGCCAGCACGTCCTTCACCAGGCGGTCGCAGTCTTCCATGTTGGCCACGTCGCAGGTGTAGATCTGCGCACGGCCGCCGCGCGCCTGCACCAAGGCCTGCGTTTCCTCGAGCTTTTCGCGCGTGCGCGCCACCAGCAGGATGGTGGCCTCGGTCTCGGCCAGGCGCAGTGCCGTGGCCTGGCCAATGCCGCTGGAGGCACCCGTGATGAGGATGACCTTGTCCTTGACGTTGCCGGCCAGCGTGCGGTCGATGAAGAGGTCGGAGTCGAGGTGCCGCGCCCAGTAGTCCCAGACCGCGCCCGCATACTGGTCGAGGCGCGGGCAGCTGACGCCCGAGCCCTGCAGCTCTTTCTGCGTCTCGCGGCTGTCAAACTTGGTCGGGTAGTTGATGAAGCCGACCGCCGCCTCCGGAATCTGGAAATCGTTGAGGAACTGGCGGCGGATGCGCTGCACCGGCGGCAGCTTGGCGAGACCGCCGGTAATCATCGGCGGCACGAAGCCGAACATGCGCGCGTCGATGCGCATGGCGAACTCGGGCGCACTCGCCGCGCGCGCGAAGATGTTCATCACCTCGCCCACCTTGTGCGGCTTGGGGTCGGTGAGGTGGAAGCAGCGGCCGTCGAGCCCGGGCTTGTGCGCCAGCACGTCCATCGCTGCCGCCACATAGTCCACCGGCACGATGTTCAGGCGCCCGCCCTCGACACCGATCATCGGCATCCAGCGCGGCAGCGCATCGCGCAGCGTCTTGATCAGGCGGAAGAAGAAATACGGGCCGTCGATCTTGTCGATCTCGCCGGTCTGGCTGTGGCCGACCACCATGCCCGGGCGGTAGATGCGCACCGGGATGGTCGCCTCGTTGCGCACCAGTTTTTCCGCGTCGTGCTTGGTGCGCAGATAGGGGTTGTTGAGCTTCTCGGCCTCTTCGAACATGTCCTCGCGGAAGATGCCGTTGTACAGGCCGGCCACCGCAATCGAGCTCGCGTAATGGAAGCAGCCGGCCTTGAGCGCGGTGGCCGCCGCCAGCGCATGGCGCGTGCCCTCGACGTTTGCCTTCGCCTGTTCGACTTCCGGCGCCTCGATGTCGTAGATGGCCGCCAGATGGAAGAAGTGGTCGATCTTGCCGGCCATCTGCGCGACAAAGGCCGGATCCAGCCCGAGGCCCGGCAGTCCGAGGTCGCCACTGACCGCATGCAGGCGCCCGGCCTGGTGCGGGAAACGGCCCTGCAGCGCGGTGAACTTGAGCTCGCTCCCCGGGCGTACCAGCACATAGACCTGGCCGTCGCTGTCGAGCAGACGCTGGGTGAGGAACTTGCCGATGAAACCGGTGGCGCCGGTCAGGAAATAGTTCATGGTCCCAAACTCCCTCTGGATCGGTCGGATGACGAAAAAGTCGCCAGAAGTACTTCCCTCCGGCACGGCCGGCACCTTCATGACGGCGCAAGTCTAGACAGCATAGACGGCGCCCGGCCATGCGCCCGGCCGCCCAGCCGGTCACGAAAAGCGTTTAAAATCAAAATCTTAGAGTTATTTCTCAAATTCCATCCGGAATTGTCGGACAGAAAATGCACAAAACCCCCGCACCGGAAACCGGCAACAGGGGTTTTGTCTGACAACTGGTGAGTCAGCCGTCCGTCGGACGACTGGAACGGGCGTACGGGAAACCGTTCAGTCGCCGGCCTGCCAGCCGTTGACCACGGGATAGCGGCGGTCCTTGCCGAAGCCGCGGGCGGTGATGCGCGGGCCGATGGCGGCCTGGCGGCGCTTGTACTCGTTGCCGTCGACCATGCGGATGACGCGCAGCACGGTCTCGCGCGCGAAGCCGGCGGCGACGATGGCCTCGGCACTGGCATCGGCCTCGATATAAAGGCGCAGGATCTCGTCCAGCACCGGATAGGGCGGCAGCGAGTCCTCGTCCTTCTGGTCGGGCGCGAGCTCGGCCGAGGGCGGCCGGTCGATGACGCGCTGCGGAATCGGCGGCGCCCCGGGGGTGAGGCTGTTGCGGTACGCGGAGAGCCGGAACACCAGCGTCTTGGGCACATCCTTCAGCACGTCGAAGCCGCCGGCCATGTCGCCATAGAGCGTGGCATAGCCCACCGCCATCTCCGACTTGTTGCCGGTGGTGAGCACCAGGAGGCCCTTCTTGTTGGAAATGGCCATCAGCAGCACGCCGCGGGAACGCGCCTGCAGGTTCTCCTCGGTCTTGTCGGCGCCGAGGCCGTCGAACTCGGGCGCCAACGTAGCGCTGAAGGCCTCGACCATGGGCGCGATGGGCAGCACGGAATACTGCACGCCCAGGGTGCGCGCCTCGGCCTCGGCGTCGTCCAGGCTCATCTGCGCGGTGTAGCGGTAGGGCATCATCACCGCCTGCACGCGGTCGGCGCCGATGGCATCGACGGCAATGGCCAGCGTCAGCGCGGAATCGATGCCGCCGGAGAGACCGAGCACAACACCGCGGAAGCGGCTCTTCTCGACATAGTCGCGCACGCCCAGCACCAGCGCCTGATAGACCTCGGCAACGTCGGACAGCGGCGCCGCCACGGCGGCCTGCGCAATGTCACGGCCGTCCCATTCCACCACCGACAGTGCCTCGGCAAAGCGCGGCAGCGCATGGCGGACGGCACCGTCGGCCGCCATCACGAAAGAGCCGCCGTCGAACACCAGTTCGTCCTGGCCACCGACCAGGTTCACATAGAGCACCGGCAGGCCGGTGGCCGCCACGCGCCGGCGCACCACGGCCTCGCGCTCGGGCTGCTTGCCGCGGTGGAAGGGCGAGGCATTCAGGTTCAGCAGCAGCTCCGCGCCTGCCGCACGCGCCTGGGCGGCCGGCCCCTCATGCCAGATGTCCTCGCAGATGCTGAGGCCGAGACGATGCCCCTTGAGCGTGAACACGGCAGGCTCATGGCCGGCACTGAAATAGCGCTTCTCGTCGAAGACCTGGTAATTGGGCAGCTCCTGCTTGGCGTACTCGGCCAGGCAGCGGCCCTCGTGAAAGGCACCGGCCATGTTGTAGAGACGGCCGTGGCGCGCACGCGGGTAACCCAGTACCAGCGTGATGCCGGCAACTTCGGCCAGCGCCGACAGCGCCGCCTCGATGCGCGTCGCCACGCTCGGACGCAGCAACAGATCCTCGGGCGGATAGCCGATCAGGCAGAGCTCCGGAAAGACCACGACATCGGCACCGAGACGGTCGCGGGCATCGGCGGCCAGCGCCTTCACTTTCGCCAGGTTGCCGGGGATGTCGCCGACAAGAAAATCGGCCTGGGCCAGGGCAATGCGCAGGGCAGCGGCGGTCATGATGCGGGGCGACTCCGGCTTGTATGGCGAGCGGGCGCATAGGATAGACTAGCCCGCGACCAACCAGAAGGAACCGGGCATGGGCCTGCTGAT
>DAIRDY010000131.1:4140-6651 GCA_036795935.1 Moraxellaceae bacterium
GACTGGCGACTGCTGCGCGTCTATGCCTGGTACCGGCTGTTCCTGGCCACCTCGCTGCTCGGCCTGTTCGCGCTGGACCTCGAGAAGCAGCAGATCGGCAGCAGCGACCCCGAACTTTTCCTCGTGACCGGCAGTGCCTATCTCGCAGCCGCCGTGTCGACGCTGATCTTCCTGCGCTGGCAGCGCCAGCCGGTACCGCTGCAATCCCTGTTCATTCTCGTGCTCGACGTGCTGGCCCTGACGCTGCTCGTGCATGCCAGCGGCGGCATGAGCACCCAGCTCAGCATGCTCTTTCTGGTCACGGTGGCGGCCGGCAACATCCTGCTCAGCGGACGCATGGGAACGGTGATCGCCGCCGTTTCCGCCATCGCCATCCTTTACGAGCAATTCTATTTTTCGCTGCGTAGCGACCTTGGGGACCTCCAGAACACGCTGAGCCAGGTGTCCATCCTCGGCATCAGCTTTTTTGCCGTCGCCCTGTTCAGCCAGATGATTGCCAGCCGCACGCGCAAGAGCGAGGCGCTGGCGGCCAAGCGCGCCGCCGACGTGCTGTCGCTGCAGCGCCTGAACGAGCAAATCATCCGCCGCATGCGCACCGGCATCCTCGTCATCGACAGCCAGCGCCATGTCCTGCTCAGCAATGAAGCTGCGCTACAGTTGCTGGGCCGGCAAGAGGCCATCCCGCGCGGCATGCCGCTCAACCAGGTGTCGATGACGCTGGAAGCCAATCTCTATGCCTGGCGCCAGAACCCGGTGCTGCGCCCCATCCCCTTCCGCAACAGCGACGATGCGCCGGAAATCACCGCCAAGTTCGCCCGCCTCAATCCGCAGAACCCGCATAGCGGCATCGTGCTGATCTTCATCGAGGATACCGTGCAGTTCGTGCAGCAGGCGCAACAGCTCAAGCTCGCCTCGCTGGGCCGCCTGACCGCGAGCATCGCGCACGAGATCCGCAATCCGCTCGGTGCCATCAGCCATGCCACGCAGTTGCTGGCGGAGTCACCCGACCTGCTCGGCCCGGACCGCCGGCTGCTGGAAATCATCGACCAGCATTGCCGGCGCATGAACGGCATTGTCGAGAACGTGCTCAGCGTGTCGCGCCGGCAACCGTCGTATCCGGAGGTGCTGGAACTGGCCGAATGGCTGACGCGCTTCCGCGAGGAATACCTCGCGCTGCCACGCAATGGTGATGAAGTCGACATCATGCTCAGCATCCAGAAAAGCCTGCTGCCGGTACGCTTCGACCCGCAACAGCTGTATCAGGTGGTGACCAACCTCGTCGCCAACGGCATGCGCTACAACCGCAAGACCACCGGCGTCGACCGCGTACGCGTGGAGGCCGGCATCCTGCAGGTGAGCCAGCAGCCCTATCTCGACGTGATCGACGAAGGCCCGGGCGTGCCGCAAGCCCAGCTTGACCACCTGTTCGAACCGTTTTACACCACCGAGGCCACCGGAACCGGGCTCGGCCTCTACCTGTCGCGCGAGATCTGCGAAGCCAACCAGGCGCGTCTGGACTACCTGCCACGCAGTCCCGGCGCCTGCTTCCGCATCACCTTCTCGCACCCGGAACGCCTGCAATAAAAGAAGAAGACCATGACCAAGCCGCTAGCCCTGATCGTCGACGACGAGCCTGACATCCGCGAACTGCTGGAGATCACGCTCGCCCGAATGGACATCGACTGCCGCTCGGCCGACTCACTGGCCATCGCCGAAGAATGGCTGGGCAAGGAACGCTTCCAGCTCTGTCTGACCGACATGCACCTGCCCGATGGCAGCGGCATCAGCCTGGTGCAGCGCATCCAGCGCGACCATCCCTATCTGCCGGTGGCGGTGATCACCGCCTACGGCAGCATGGAAGCCGCCGTGGCCTCGCTCAAGGCCGGCGCCTTCGATTTCGTGTCCAAGCCGGTGGAGCTTTCGCGTCTGCGCGAAATGGTGAACACCGCGCTGCGCCTGCGCAGCGAGCCGGCGACCGCCGACGAGGAAGACAGCCGGCTGCTTGGCCGCTCGCCGGCCATGCGCGAGCTGCGCGAAAAAATCCGCAAGCTCTCGCGCAGCCAGGCGCCGGTGTACATCAGCGGCGAGTCCGGCACCGGCAAGGAGCTGGTCGCGCGCCTGATCCACGAACTCGGGCCGCGCGCCGACAAGCCTTTCCTGCCGGTGAACTGCGGCGCCATTCCCAGCGAGCTCATGGAAAGCGAGTTCTTCGGCCACAAGAAAGGCAGCTTCACCGGCGCGAGCGAAGACAAGCAGGGGCTGTTCCAGGCCGCCAACGAGGGCACGCTGTTCCTTGACGAGGTGGCCGACCTGCCCTTGGCCATGCAGGTAAAGCTGCTGCGCGCCATCCAGGAAAAATCCGTGCGCCCGGTCGGCAGCGCCAAGGAAGTGCCGGTAAACGTGCGCATCGTCAGCGCCACCCACAAGGACCTTGCCGCCGAAGTCGAGGCCGGCCGTTTCCGCCAGGACCTGTTCTACCGCATCAACGTCATCCAGGTGCAGACACCGCCG
>DAIRDY010000132.1:0-6625 GCA_036795935.1 Moraxellaceae bacterium
CGACAGCGTATGCGTCGCGGGGTCGTATTTGTCGCGCAACTCATCGGCCAGGATGCGGTGCCACAGCGGCACGCCGACGAAATAGCCGGCGCGCGCCAGCACATGCGCGGCCACCGGCGCGGTGAGCATGATGAAGACGATGATGGCGATGGCGCGCGCGGTGACATCGCTCTCGCCGTAGTGCAGCGCCACGGCGAGCATGACGAGGCCGGAGCCGAGCGCGCCGGCCTTGGTGGTGGCGTGCATGCGCATCGGCAGGTCGGGCATGCGCAGTGCGCCGAGCGCGGCGAGCAGCATGAACAGCGTGCCGGTGACGAGGCAGGCAGCAACCAGGAATTCAGTCATCGCGCAGCCCCCCCTTCTCCAGATAGCGCGCAAAGCCGATGGCGGCGAGGAAGGCGGTGAGCGCCATCACCATGGCCACATCGAGAAAGGCCGGCTCGCCGGAAGCGATGGCATGGGTGCCGATGAAGGCCATGACCAGCGATGCCATCAGCTCCAGCGCGACAACGCGGTCGGGCAAGGTGGGGCCGCGCCACAGGCGCACGAAGGCCAGCAGCAGGGAAAGGCCCAGCAGGCCCCAGGCAATCCAGAGTGCCGTCGCAAGCATGGCGGTCACCGCAACAGTTCGAGGACGCGCGCCTCGAACTCCTTGATCTGGCGCTCGGTCTCGGCACGGTCATCCAGGTACATGACATGGATGTACAGCGTGCGGCGGTCGCTGGAAACGTCGAGGCTGAGCGTGCCGGGGGTGAGCGATATCAGGTTGGCGACAATGGTGATCTCGCCGTCGGTGCGCGCCGCAAGCGGCACCGCAATCACCGCCGGGCGCATGTAGTCGGTGGGGGTGACCACGTCGTAGGCCACACGCAGGTTGGACTTGATGAGCTCGCGCAGGAAATAGCCGGCAAACAGGATGATTTTCGGCACGCGGCGCAGGTAGCCGCTGAAGGCCGGCACCTCGCGCAGCGTGAGACCCAGAATGACGTAGCCGAGCACGAAGCCGACCAGCAGGTTGCTGCCACTGAAGTTGCCACTGACCGCCACCCAGATCAGCGCCAGCACGATGTTCCAGGAAAATCCGTTCATGGCCGCCCTCCCAGCACCGCATCGATATACCCCTGGCGCGACAGCAGTTCGCGCGCCGAGGCTTCGGCCAGCTCGTACACCGGCTGTGCGGCAAGACCGATCAGCACCGTGAGCAGGGCCAGCGCCGCCATGGTGGCCAGCATCAGCCGCGTGCCCGCCACGGCCGCCGGGGCCGGCACCGGCGCATCAGCCGGCGCCGCCTTCCAGAACACCTCGTTCCAGATCTTCACCATGGAATACAGCGTGAGCAGGCCCACCACCAGCGCCACGGCCACCAGCGCCCAGTCACCGGTTTCAATGCCGGCGCGGATCACCACGAACTTGCCGAAAAACCCGGACAGGGGTGGCAGGCCGGCCAGCGACAGTGCCGGCACCAGGAACAGCAGCGACGCATAGGGATGTGCGCGGTACATGCCGCCCAGCGCTTTCAGTTCGTAGCTGCCGCGCAGGCGGAACACGAGGCCGCTGGCCAGGAACAGGTTCGCCTTCACGATGATGTGGTGGATGATGTAGAAGATGCCGCCCACCAGCGCCAAGGGCGTGTACAGCGCCAGCCCCATCAGCATGTAGCCGATCTGGCTGATGATGTGGAAGGACAGGATGCGGCGGAATTCGTATTGCGCAGCGGCGCCGAGCACGCCCACCAGCATGGTGGCGCCGGCCATCCACAGCAGCAGCGTGCGCGTGATGCCCTCTTCCAGCGGGAAGATCAGCGTGAACACGCGGTACAGCGCATACACGCCAACCTTGGTGAGCAGGCCGGCGAACAGCGCCGACACCGCCACGCGCGGCGTGTGATAGGACGCCGGCAGCCAGAAGAACAGCGGGAAGGCGCCGGCCTTGATGCCGAAGGCGATCAGGAACAGCCCGGCCACCACCTGCAGCAGGCCGCGGTCTTCCACCGCCGCCACCTTCACCGCGAGGTCGGCCATGTTCAGCGTGCCGGTCATGCCGTAGAGCAGGCCGACGGCCGAGAGGAACAGTGCCGACGACACCAGGTTCAGGGTCACGTACTTGATGGCACCCTCCATCTGCGCACGCTCGCCACCCAGGATGAGCAGCGCAAACGAGGCCACCAGCATCACCTCGAACCACACATACAGGTTGAAGATGTCACCGGTGAGGAAGGCACCGTTCACGCCGGCCAGCAGCAGGTGCATCAGCGGGTAATAGCCGAAACGCGTGTGCCGCTCGCCGATGCTGGCCAGCGAGTAGAGCGCGGTGGCAAACCCGACAATGCCGGCCAGCAGCACCATGATGGCGCCCAGCAGGTCGGCCACCAGCACGATGCCGAACGGTGCCGGCCAGGCGCCGGCCGCCATCACCTGGATGCCGTCGGCGCGCACCGTGAGCAGCAGCATGACCGCCGCCACCAGGAGCGCACCGGTGCCGAGCACGGCAATGCCGCGCTGCAAGGCCGACGAACGCCAGCCGAACAGCGACAGCGCGCCCGCGGCCAGCGGCAGCAGCACCGGCAGCACCACGGCAAGTCCCGACGCGCCACTCATGTATCGGTATCCTTCATCTGGTCCATGTCATCAGCCTGCACCACTTCATGCGCGCGATGGATGAGCACCACGGCAAAAGCCAGCACCCCGAGGCCGATGACAATGGCGGTGAGGATGAGCGCCTGCGCCAGCGGATCGGCCACCGCCTGTGCCGGCGCCGTGACGCCGGCCGGCACCAGCGCCGGCGCATCGCGCGTGAGTCCCGCGGCAGAGAAGATCAGCAGGTTGGCGGCGTTCGACAAGAGCACGAGGCCGATCACCAGTTTCACGATGGAGCGGCGCAGGATCATGTAGATCGCTGCCGCATACAGCACCCCCACCACCAGCGCCATCAGCGTTGTCATCTCAGTCCTCCGCCTCGGCCAGCGTCAGCACCAGTGTCAGCACCGCGCCGATCACCACCAGGTACACACCAAGGTCGAACAACAGCGGCGTGCCGAGCTTGACCACGCCCAGCACCGGCAGGTCGAAACTGCCCCAGAGCGAGGCCTGGAAAGGCCGCCCTTGCAACAGCCCGGGCAAGCCGCTGGCGATGGCAATGAGCAGGCCGGCACCGATGAGGTCGCGCGGGTCAGTGCCGATCAGGCGCCGCGCCGCCTGCACACTGGTGAAGAACAGATGCAGTGCCACCGCGACCGCCGCCACCAGTCCGGCAATGAAGCCGCCACCGGGGGCGTTGTGGCCGCGCAGCAACAGGAACAGCGAAAACAGCAGCAAGAGCGGCAGCAGGAAATACCCGGTGGTACGCAGCACCAGCGAATGCGTCTTCATGACGATTTGTCCTCCGCACGCAGCTTGAGCATGGCGTAGACGCCGATGGCCGCGAGCGCGAGCACGAAGATTTCGCCCAGCGTGTCGAGCGCGCGGAAATCGACCAGGATGACGTTGACGATGTTGCGGCCATGGCCGGCGGGCACGCTCTCGGCGACGAACCATGCCGAAATGCTGTCGTGATAGCGCGTGCCGGCGGCCAGCAGCACGAGCAGGCTCATGGTCGCCCCTACTGTGAGCGCCACCAGCACATCACGCAGGCGCAAGGCCTTAGACGACAACTTCAGGTAGCGCGGCAGGCGGAACAGCACCAGCACCAGCAGGATCACGGTCAGCGTCTCCACCAGGATCTGCGTGATGGCGACATCGGGCGCGCTGAACAGCACATACAGCAGCGACACGCCAAAACCGACGACACCGAGCGCCGCCACCGCGGCCAGCCGGTAACGCGTGCGCACCGCCATCAGCGTGGCGGCCAGCAACGTGAGCACGATGGCGTACTCGTGCGCACGCACGCCGGCGAAGTCGACCGCCAGCGTGAGCTCGTCGCGGTACAGCCAGAGCTGGCCCAGCACGAGAGCCACCGTGCTGAGCAGGATGACCAGCAGGTAATAACGCAAATAGCCGTTCTGTATCAGCCGCGTTTGCCAGGCCGACACAGAAACGATGCCGGCCATGACCCTGTCGTAGGCGCGCTCGGGACCGATCTCCTGCAGGCTGCCCATGAAATCGGTGACGCCACGGAAACGGTCGAGCGCGCGATAAAGCAGCGCGCCGGCCAGCAGCGCGCCGGTGCTCAGCAGCAGCGCCAGATTGGGGCCGTGCCAGAGCGCGAGCGCGGCCAGAGGGGGCTGTCCGGCCACGGCCGTGACGGCGGCCACGAGCAGGCCCTCGGCCACCCAGGGCAGCGCAAGACCTGCCAGCAGCCCGAGCACGGCGAGCGTGAGCGGCCCGGCCAGCAGGGCGGGCGGCGCCTCGTGCGCCGGTGTTTGCGGCCAGTGCCCGGCGGGCCCGAACCAGGGGCGCAGTCCCACCAGCAGCGCCACCACTACGCCGAACACGGCGGCGGCCAGCGTCAGCGCGAGCAACAGCGCCGACCACTGCGGCGCGCCCAGCACCGCCTCCAGCAACAATTCCTTGCCGACAAACCCGAGCAGGGGCAGCACGCCCGCCATCGACAGCGCGGCCAGCACCGCCGCCAGCGTGGTCAGCGGCAGCAGGCGACGCAGGCCGCCGGTGTCGCGCAGATCCTTGGCGCCCACTTCGTGATCGAGAATGCCGGCCACCATGAACAGCGCGCCCTTGTACAGCGAGTGCGCGAGCAGCCCGGTCATGGCCGCCAGCAGCGCCGTCTCGGTGCCGATGCCGATGAGCATCACCAGCATGCCGAGCGCGAGCACGGTGGAATAGGCGAGCACCTTCTTGATGCCGGTACTGCGCACGGCGAGCAGGCCGCCGGTGAAGAAGGTGAGGCCGCCGGCAAGACCGAGCGCCGTGGTCCAGAGCAGGGTGTCGCCCAGCGCCGGCTGCAGGCGCGCCAGCAGGTAGACGCCGGCCTTCACCATGGTGGCCGAGTGCAGGTAGGCCGAGACCGGCGTCGGTGCCGCCATCGCGTTCGGCAGCCAGAAATGGAAGGGAAACTGCGCCGACTTGGTAAAGGCGCCGCAGAGGATCAGCACCACCAGCAGCGTGTAGTGCTCGTGCACGCGCAGCGCCTCGCCCATGGCGAGGAGTTCCGACAGCTCCATCGTGCCCGCCGCCTGACCGAGCACGATGAAGCCCGCCATCATCACCAAGCCGCCGCCGGCCGTGACGAACAGGCCCTGCAGCGCCGAACGCCGCGCCTGCGGGTCTTCGTGGTTGAAGCCGATCAGCAGCCACGACGTGATGCTGGTCAGCTCCCAGAACACGAACAGGGCGATGAGGTTGTCGGCCAGCACCAGCCCCAGCATCGAGGCCATGAAGCAGAGCAGGATGGCGAAAAAGCGGCCGAGGTCGCGATGGCCTTCGAGATAGCGCCCGGCATAGGCAAAGATAAAAAAGCCGATGCCGCTGATGAGCAGCGCCATCAGCAGCGACAGGCCGTCGACCACGAATGACAGCTCGATGCCGAGCGCCGGCAGCCACGCCCAGGCCATGCGCACGGGCCCGGCATTCACGCCCGGCAGGAAGCTGGCGAAATAGAGGAACAGCGCACCCGGCAACAGCGCCAGCGCCCAGCCGGCATGGCGCCCGAACAGGCGCACGAGCGCCGGTGCCGAGGGCGCGAGCAGGAATCCGGAGAGCACGGCGAGCAGCATGGACGATCCTTCGGTGACGGCGTGCAGACAGCGAGAAAACAGACCCGGGCATTGATACCACAGGCCGCCGCCGGGGTTCAGGCAACAGCGCCGCGATTGTGTCGGGCTTGCGTTAACCGCGCGCCGCGATGGCCGGCCCGCAGGCCGCGGTTGCTCCCGGCATCATGCGACGCGGGGCCGACGGCCCAGCCCGGGAGACAGGCGTCCAGCGCCTGGTGCACGACGGCTGCGGAAAGCAGCGCCGCCGACAACTCAGTCGCCGGCGAGCGAAATGCCGCTGATGTCCGGATCGAGCAGCACCTTCTCTTCACGGATCTCGTCCAGCGGCGCGCCTGCCGGTGCCACCGAGATGCCGCTGATGTCCACCTGCACCGGCACCACGCGCGGCCGCTCGCTGTCCTTCAGCACCTCGGTGTTGGGCGGCGCCAGGCTGATGCCGGAAATGTCGACCTTGACCGGCGGCGGTGCGGGAATTTCGCCGGGCCGTACAAGGTCGGTGCGGGCGGCCGCCAGGGAAATGCCGGAGACATCCGGCGCCGGCGGCGGTGGCGCACTGACCGGGGCCAGCCGGCTGCCGACCGGGGCCAGCTGCCACACGCCGGCGACAGCGGCCTCGGCACGCGCCGCCTCGGCCTTTGCCGCGGCGGCCTGCTCCGCTGCCAGCTGCTGCACGCGCGCCGCCATCGAGCCGGCCACCGGTGCCGCAGACGGCGCCGCCGCCGGTGCCGCGGCGGCCGCTGCTGGCGCAGCAGGAGCGGGCGCAGGCGCCGCCTGCCCGGGCAGCGGCCGGCCCTGCTCGTCCACCTGCACCAGCTGGGTGTTGGCGCCGGCCTGCTTCATCAGCGCACGCACCTTCATCGCGGTGGCGCGGTCCACCATTTTCTTCACCGCCACCGGCTGCCCGGAAAACAGCTTGTCGAGCACCGCCTCGCTGGCGTTGAACAGCTTGCCGACATT
>DAIRDY010000133.1:0-6616 GCA_036795935.1 Moraxellaceae bacterium
TACCGACGTCGCGCGGACGGCCGGACCTATGTCGGCCAGAATGCCGTCGTGCGGGCGCGCGCATTGCAGGCCGCATTGCGTCTCGGTGCGTCGGTCGAGGTGCTGGAAACCGTCTGAAAATGACGATGCCGGCCGATGTCGGCGGCGAGGAAATGTGACGCTTCCGGCATTTCCGGCATTTGATGCAGGGCGGGCGGCCTGCGCTGGCCTGTGCCTTGCAGTTCCGCTAAGGTAGGGCGCTGGCAGGGTCGGGCGGCAGTAGTGCCGACGGCCTCCGGTGCCGGCCACGGGACGACCCGTGCCGCCTATCGCGGCATGCGCAGAACAAAGACCATGACAACAAGCATCCAGTATTACTTCACCTTCGATGACGGCCTCGAGCTCAAGTTCAACGTCGACCTCGACCGCGAGTTCAATCCGAAAAAAATCCCCGCCGATGCGCCCGAATGGACGCGTCTTGGCAACAACCAGTGCAGCAACTGTCCGCTCAACAAGGCCGAGTACAGCCATTGCCCGGCCGCACTCGACCTCGACAAGGTGGCGCGCGACTTCCAGAAGCTGCCCTCGCACACCAAGGCGAATGTGCGCGTGGTGACGCCGGAGCGCGAGTACGTGAAGCGCGTCGGCCTGGAGGAGGGTGTGCGGGCGCTGATGGGCCTGATCATGGCCACCAGCGCCTGCCCGGTGTTCGGCGCGCTGAAGGCCAATGCCCGCATGCACCTGCCGTTTGCCAGCAAGGAAGAGTTCATCCTGCGCTCGGCCTCGATGTACCTGATGCGCCAGTACTACGTGGCGCGTGAAGGCGGCACGCCGGACTGGGAACTCAAGGGCCTGGTCAAGACCAACGAGCAGTTGCAGCTGGTCAACCATGCCTTCTGGCAGCGCACCGTCAGCGCCTTCCAGAACGACTCCAATTCCAAGGCCCTGCTCAGCTTCTTCAACATGTCCTCGAGCGTGTCCTCGTCGCTGGATGCCCAGCTTGGCAAGGTCAAGCCGATGTTCTTCCCCAACGGCCACGAGGCGGCGGCCACCGCTTCGTGAGCAATTTCCTCATCGCCCTGCTCGTGGTGGGCGGCTTTGTCTGGGGCAACTGGATGTGGTTGCGTCCCAGTCCCCGCGAGCAGCGGCTGATGGCGCTGCGCGAGGCTGCCCGCCGCCAGGGCTTCCATGTGCGCCTGCTGCCGCCGCCCGACTGGTACCGTGGCGAAAAGCCGCATGGCGGCCTGCTTGCCTGCTACTCCCTGCTGACCGGTGACGAGGCCCGTGGCCTGCCGTACTTCCGTGCCGAGCGTCTGGGCGATGGCGAGTGGGTGCTGCGCCAGGGACGTGCCGAGGCCTGGCAGGCCTTGTCGCTGCCGCCGGCCGCCGCCCGCCTGATTGCCCTCGAGGCACGGGCCAATGCCGTCAGCCTGTGGTGGACGGAGCAGGCGCCGCCGGCCGACCTGGATGCATTGCGGGAGCTGCTGGCGGCCCTGATGCAGCGTCTGCGCTGAGGGCCTGCGCGGCAGTCACGGCGGCCGCCTTGCTTGACCGGGGCGCTCCTCCCTCTTATATATGCCGACTTTCCGGCCGGGCTCCCCGGCCGCCTTTCCCCTCTCGGTAGCCGTCTCTCATGGGCAAATCGCTGGTCATTGTGGAATCTCCGGCCAAGGCCAAGACCATCAACAAGTACCTGGGCAAGGATTTCGTCGTGAAGTCCAGTGTCGGCCATGTCCGTGACCTGCCGGTAAGCGGCTCTGGCAAGCCCGTCGATGCGGCCGAGCGCGCCAAGGCGGCGGCCGCCACCCGCAAGCTGTCGGCCGAGGCCAAGGCCCTGCAGAAAGAGAGCAAGACACGGGCGGCGCTGGTGGCGCGCATGGGCGTCGATCCGGAGAAGGACTGGAAGGCCAGCTACGAAATCCTGCCCGGCAAGGAAAAGGTCATCGACGAGCTGAAGAAGCTTGCCCGCGATGCCGACACCATCTATCTGGCCACCGACTTGGATCGCGAGGGGGAGGCCATTGCCTGGCATCTGCGCGAGGTCATCGGCGGCGACGATGCGCGCTTCAAGCGCGTGGTGTTCAACGAGATCACCAAGAACGCCATCACCGAAGCTTTCAAGCAGCCGGGCGTGCTCAACATTCCGCGCGTCAACGCGCAGCAGGCGCGCCGCTTCCTCGACCGCGTCGTCGGCTACATGGTCTCGCCGCTGCTCTGGGAGAAAATCGCCCGTGGTCTCTCGGCCGGGCGCGTGCAGTCGGTGGCGGTGCGTCTCGTGGTCGAGCGCGAGCGCGAAATCCGCGCCTTCATTCCTGAAGAGTTCTGGGAAATCCATGCCGACACGCTGACCGGCAAGCAGGCGGCACTGCGTCTTGAAGTGGCCAAGCAGAAAGACGCTGCCTTCCGCCCGAAGAACAAGGCCGAGGCCGATGCCGCACTGAAAGCGCTCAAGGGCGCCAGCTATGTCGTGGCCCGGCGCGACGACAAGCCGACGCGCACGCGCCCGAACGCACCGTTCATTACCTCCACGCTGCAGCAGGCCGCGAGCACGCGTCTTGGCTTCTCGGTGAAGAAAACCATGACGCTGGCGCAGCGTCTGTACGAGGCCGGCCACATCACCTACATGCGTACCGACTCCACCAACCTGAGCCAGGATGCGCTGGCGATGGCACGCGGCTACATCGAGACGCATTACGGCAAGCCCTACCTGCCGGCGGCGCCAAATGTCTACTCCAGCAAGGATGGTGCGCAGGAAGCCCACGAGGCCATCCGTCCTTCCGACGTCAATGCCAGGCCGGGTGACCTGGCCGGCCTCGAGCGTGATGCCGAGCGCCTGTACGAGCTGATCTGGCGCCAGTTCCTGGCCTGCCAGATGACAGATGCCGAATACCTGTCGAGCAGCATCGCGGTGAATGCGGCCGATTTTGAGCTGCGTACCCGCGGCCGCATCCTCAAGTTTGATGGTTTCACGAAGGTGATGACGCCGGCACAGAAGGACAAGGAAGACCTGGTCCTGCCCGACGTCAAGGTGGGCGAGACGCTGGCCCTGGTGAAGCTGGACCCGAGCCAGCACTTCACGAAGCCGCCGGCGCGCTATTCCGAAGCCACGCTGGTGCGCGAGCTGGAAAAGCGCGGCATCGGCCGGCCCTCCACCTATGCCGCCATCATCTCCACCATCCAGGAGCGCGGCTACGTCAAGCTCGAGAACCGTCGCCTGTATGCGGAGAAGATGGGCGACATCGTCACCGACCGCCTGACCGAGAATTTCGACAACCTGATGGACTATGCCTTCACCGCGGAGCTCGAGCAGGAGCTCGACAAGGTGGCCGAGGGCGAGCTGGACTGGAAAAAAGTCCTCAACGATTTCTACAAGGATTTCCGCAAGAAGCTGGAGAAGGCCGGGCAGGATGACGGCATGCGCCGCAACCAGCCGGTGACCACCGACATTCCCTGCCAGCTCTGTGGTCGGCCGATGCAGATCCGCACCGCCAGCACCGGCGTCTTCCTCGGGTGTTCGGGCTATGCGCTGCCGCCCAAGGAGCGCTGCAAGGGCACGGTCAACCTCGTCCCGGGGGGCGAAGTCGTGGCCCTCGACGAAAACGACGAGGAAAGCGAATCCCGCCAGTTGCTGGCGCGCAAGCGCTGCCCGAAGTGCAGCACGGCGATGGAAAGCTATCTCATCGACGAAGGCCGCAAGCTCCATGTCTGCGGCAACAATCCGGACTGCGACGGCTTCCTGGTGGAGCAGGGCAGCTATCGCATCAAGGGCTATGAAGGTCCGGTCATCGAGTGCGAGAAGTGCGGCTCGGACATGCAGCTCAAGACCGGCCGCTTCGGCAAGTATTTCGGCTGCACCAACAGTGCCTGTGGCAATACCCGCAAGCTTTTGCGCAATGGCGAGGCGGCACCGCCCAAGGCCGATCCGATTCCGATGCCCACGCTGCGCTGCGAGAAGTCAGACGACTTCTTTCTGCTGCGTGACGGTGCCGCCGGCCTGTTCCTTGCCGCCAGCCAGTTCCCCAAGCACCGCGAGACACGCGCGCCCTTGATCGAGGAGTTGCGCATGGTCGGCGACAAGCTGGATGAAAAGCATCGCTACCTGCTCGATGCGCCGGTGGCCGACAACGAAGGCAACAAGGCCGTGCTGCGCTTCAGCCGCAAGACGCGCGAGCAGTACGTGCTGACCGAGAAGGATGGCAAGCCCACCGGCTGGCAGGCCTTCTTCCGCGATGGCAAGTGGGTGGTCAGCCCGGCCAAGGGCAAGTGACGGGGCAGGGCAGTACATCATGAAAGGCGCCATCGACACCGGTCGGCTCAAGCCCAACCAGGGCCGCACCAACCAGAAGCTCTATTTTGCCCGCCTGCAGCTGGACCGGCTGCAGGCGCTGCTCGCTGCACGTGAAGGCTTTGCCTGGGAGGCCGAGGCCCTGTCCTGTCGCGAGGCGGCCATCCTGCACCTGCACGGGGCCTATCTTGCCTTCCTGCAGGAGCTGGTGCGCTTCTACAAGCTGACCGGCCCGCTGCTGGACAGCGAGGCACTGCGCCGCGCCATGGAAGCCAAGGGCCAGGTATCGCCCGAGGTCACCGTGCTGCAGCAGCTCGAGCGCACGCCTGGCTCTTGGCTGGCGGCCCTGCTGCAGGCGCATGCACTGTGCCTGATTGCGCCGGACCCGCTGCCGGCGGCGGCGCCTGAAGACGAACCCGAGAGCGCCGGCCGCGCCATCAACCTGCTGGCAGTGAGCCGCGACGAGCCCCTCTCGGTCGCCGATGTCGACAGCATCCAGCAGTGGCAGCGCGAGCTGACTTCCATCATCCGCGACTTCCGCCGTGAAATGGCGGAGTGGTAAGCCTGTTTTTCTCCTCCGGAATCTCCATGTCTGCGGCATCGTTTCTTGAAGTGGTTGAAACCGACGACGGCGAAATCGTTCTGCGCCGTACCGACTCCTCTCCCGGCAGTACCGAGCCCCTGGTGCGCATACGGTTCTCGCCGGAGGCGCGCGCCTTTCTCGGCGAGCATCTGGGCGACATCGGCCGCGGCATGATCGGCACCGGCGTGCAGCTGGCCGGCCAGCTCGCGTCTGGCGCCACGGACCTGGCCGACGACGAGCCGCGCCTGCTGCACTGACGCGCGCCGTACGCTGCACGTCGCCCCGGCGGCGCTGCTAGACTCCCGGCAAAGACCACGGGAGCCTTCCATGTTCGACAAGAAAATGCCCGAAGCCTGGCGCGTGCTGCGCATCCAGTCGGAAATGGTCGACGGCATCGAGCACCTGACCAAGCTGGCCCACGCGGCCATCATCTTCGGCAGCGCGCGGCTCGGTCCCGAGTCGCCGTATTACCAGCAGGCCGAGGCCCTGGGCCGGCTGCTGTCGCAGTCCGGCATGGCCGTCATCACCGGCGGCGGTCCCGGCATCATGGAGGGCGCCAACAAGGGGGCCTATCACCAGGGCGCGCTGTCCATCGGCCTCAACATCACGCTGCCGCAGGAGCAGCAGCCCAACCCCTACCAGGACATCAGCCTCGACTTCCGCTATTTCTTCGTGCGCAAGTTCATGTTCATGAAGCATGCGGTGGCCTTTGCCATCTTCCCCGGCGGCTTCGGCACCATGGACGAGCTGTTCGAGGCGCTGACGCTGATCCAGACAGAGAAGTCCGAACCCTTTCCGGTGGTGCTGATCGGGCGCAGCTACTGGCAGGGCCTGCTCGACTGGATGCGCGGCACCATGCTGGCCGAGGGCTGCATCAGCGAGGCCGATCTCGCGCTGTTCACGGTGACCGATTCGGTGGACGAGGCGGCGCGCATCATCATTACGCATTACCGCCGCCACATCGTCGTGGATACCGAAGAGTGAGCCTGCACATCCGCATCAGCATCGCCCGCCAGACCCTGGTGCTTGAGGAGGGCGACCGCACGCTGGCCAGCTACCGTGTCTCCACCGCGTTGCGTGGCGCCGGCGAGCGCGCCGGCAGCGAGCAGACGCCGCGCGGCGCCCACATCATCCGGGCCAGGATTGGTGCCGGCATGCCCGCCGGCACGGTGTTTCGCGGCCGGCGGCCAACCGGCGAGGTATGGACGCCGGAGTTGCATGCCGCGCATCCCGGGCGCGACTGGATCCTGTCACGCATTCTCTGGCTGTCCGGTTGCGAGCCCGGGCGCAACCGCCTCGGCGATTGCGACAGCATGCGCCGCTACATCTACATCCACGGCACCCCGGACACCGAACCCATGGGCCTACCGCGCTCGCATGGCTGCATCCGCATGCGCAACGAGGATGTGATTGCCTTGTTCGATGCCGTGCCGGCGGGCACGCCGGTCACCATCAGCGAGGACTGAAGGCGGGCGGAGGGCAGCCCTTGCCCGGGGTTGCCTGAAAAACAAGCGATTGATTCGCCGACAGAAAAATATCGCCTTTTTTCCTTTGACAGTGAAAAGCCAGCCCCTATAATGCGCGCCACGTTGGATGTGCCCGGGTGCTTAGCTCAGCTGGGAGAGCAGCTCCCTTACAAGGAGCGGGTCGGCGGTTCGATCCCGTCAGCACCCACCAACGTAAAGACCGAGCAGCGGTAGTTCAGTCGGTTAGAATACCGGCCTGTCACGCCGGGGGTCGCGGGTTCGAGTCCCGTCCGCTGCGCCATA
>DAIRDY010000134.1:0-6435 GCA_036795935.1 Moraxellaceae bacterium
CGGAAAACAGCTTGTCGAGCACCGCCTCGCTGGCGTTGAACAGCTTGCCGACATTCGCGCGCACCACCGCCGGATCGCTACGGCCGGCAATCTCGCCTGCGAACACCACGTTGAACAATTCGGCCATGAGCCTGCCTTGTGAATGCTGGTTTTTCCTGCCGCATACGGCAGCACGGCAGGCTGTCGCGGTCAAGCACGGGCCGGCTGCGTGGCGGCTGGCGCGGCCGGAACAGACACGCAGCGACTGACCTGGCGCAGGACAGACCGCCGGCCCCCTCGGCTATGCTCAGGCCACACGCGGCGCCGCCGCCCGCATCAAGGGATGTCCATGCCTGCTCTTTCCCACTCCCCGCTATTGCGCCGCCTGCTCTGGAGCGCGCTGGTCGTGAGCGCGATCGCCGCCCTGCTCTGGTGGCTGACCCGTCCGGAGCCGGTGCCGGTGCGCCTGGTCACCGTCAGCACCGGCGTTGTCGAGGACACCGTGGCCAATACCCGCGCCGGCACCGTGAAGGCCTGCCGGCGCGCGCGCCTGTCGCTGCAGGCCGGTGGCCGTGTGGCCGAGCTGCATGTGCGCGAAGGCGACCGCGTGAAGCAGGGCGCGCTGCTGCTGCGGCTGGAAGCCGAAGACCGGCAGGCGCAACTGGCACAGGCCACGGCGCAGGTCGGGGCGGTGCGGGCGCGCGAGCAGCAGGCCTGCAACAACGCGGCCTTCGACCGCCGCGAGCTGAAGCGCCTGCAGGAGCTGGCCCGCCAGCAACTGGTGGCGATGCAGGCACTGGATGCCGCTGACACCCGCGCCCAGGCCAGCGCCGACAGCTGCGAGGCGGCACGTGCCGAACTCGCAGTGGCACAGGCACAGCAGCGCCTGCTGCAGAGCCAGCTGGCGCAGACCGAGCTGCGCGCGCCGTTTGCCGGCATTGTTGCCGAGGTGAACGGCGAGGTCGGCGAGTTCGCCACGCCCTCGCCGCCCGGCGTGCCGACGCCACCCGCGGTCGACCTGATCGACGACAGCTGCCTCTATGTCACCGCGCCCGTGGATGAGGTCGACGCCGCACGGCTCGCGCCCGGCCAGCCGGCGCGCATCAGCCTCGATGCCTATCGCGGCCGCCATTTCGAGGGCCGCGTGGTGCGCCTCGCGCCCTATGTGCTGGAGCTGGAAAAGCAGGCGCGCACAGTGGCGGTGGATGTGGAATTCGCCACCGTGCCTGGCGACGTGCGGCTGCTCGCCGGCCAGAGCGCCGACATCGAGGTCATCCTGAAACAGGAAACGCTGCTGCGCGTGCCCACCGAGGCCGTGCTGGAGGGCGGGCGCGTGCTGCGCTACCAGGCCGCCAGCGGCCGGCTGGAGTCGGTGGCCATCGGCCGTGCGCTCAGCAACTGGAGCTGGACCGGTGTCGAGAAAGGCCTGGCCGACGGCGACCGCGTGGCGGTGTCGCTGGAGCGCAAGGGCGTGGCCGACGGCGCGCATGTCGTGCCGGATGCGGACTGACGGCCCATGATCCGCGTGCGCGGCGTCAACAAGACCTTCCGCCTCGGCGAGCAGATCGTGCATGCGCTGCGCGCGGTCGACCTCGACATTGCCAAAGGCGAATACCTGTCGGTGATGGGCCCCTCCGGTTCGGGCAAGTCCACGCTGCTCAACCTGCTCGGCCTGCTCGACCGCCCCGACAGCGGCCAGTATTTCCTCAACGGCACCGACACCGTGCCGCTGCCCGAGGAGCAGCGCGCGGCACTGCGCGGTGCGCATGTCGGCTTCATCTTCCAGAGCTTCCATCTGGTGCAGCGCCTGAGCGCGCGCGAGAACATCGAACTGCCGCTGGTGCTGGCCGGCATGGCGCCGGAAGCGCGCCGGCCGCGGGTCGAGGCCATGCTGGAGCGGCTGTCGCTTGCCGATCGCGCGCATCACGCCGCCAACGAACTCTCCGGCGGCCAGCGCCAGCGCGTGGCCATCGGCCGCGCGCTGGTGATGCAGCCCGACCTGCTGCTGGCCGACGAGCCCACCGGCAACCTCGATTCCGCCTCCGGGCGCGAGGTGATGACGCTGCTGGAGGAACTCAACGCACAGGGCATCACGCTGCTTGTGGTCACCCACGATCCCGCGCTCGGCAATCGCGCACGGCGCCAGCTGCGCATGCTCGATGGCGGCATCGTCTTCGACGGGCCGCCGGCGTGATGCGCCTCGCCGACCGCCTGCACTTCTGCACCGGCGCGCTGCGCCGGCACGGCTTCCGCACCTTCATGCTGTTCGTGGCAATGAGCATCGGCGTGGCCGCCGTCATCGTGCTCACCGGGCTTGGCAACGGTGCGCGCCGCTATGTGCTGGCCGAATTCGAAGCGCTGGGCAGCGGCACGCTGATCATGTTGCCGGGTCGCCAGGAAACCAGCGGCGGCCTGCCGCCGGTCACCGGCGAAGGGGCACGCGACCTGACGCTGGCCGACAGCGCCGCGCTCGCGCGCCTGCCCGGCGTGCGCGCCGTGGCACCGCTGGTCATCGGCAGCGCCGAGATCAGCCATGCCGGACGCACGCGCGAGGCAGTGACCATCGGCAGCAGCGCGGAATTCTTCGCCATCCGCAAGCTGGCGCTGGCCCAGGGCCGCGCACTGCCGGCCATGGCCCACGACGAGGCCGCCGCAGTGGCCATCATCGGTCCCGCCATCCGCGACGCCATGTTCGGCAGCGCACCCGCGCTCGGCCAGACGCTGCGCATCGGCGGCCGCCGCTTCCGCGTCATCGGCGTGCTCGCCGACAGCGGCCAGGCACTGGGCATGAACCGCAGCGAGATGGTCATCATTCCGGTGGCGGCGGCACAGCAACTGTTCAATGCACCCGGCCTGTTCCGCGTGTTCATCGACAGCCGTCCGGGCAGCGACCTCGCGCAGGTGAAAGCCGCCGCGCTGGCGACGATTGCCGAGCGCCACGACGGCGAGGCAGACGTCACCGTCATCACGCAGGATGCGCTGCTCGGTGCCTTCGACGACGTGCTGTCGGCGCTGACACTGGCGGTGGCCGCCATCGGCGGCATCAGCCTGCTGGTGGCCGGCGTGCTGGTGATGAACGTGACGCTGATTGCGGTCACGCAACGCACGCCGGAGATCGGCCTGCTGAAGGCGCTGGGCGCCGGCAACCGCACGGTGGCACAGATTTTCCTGACCGAGGCCGGGCTGCTGGCACTGGCCGGGGCCGCCGGTGGCGTGCTGCTCGGCGAGGCGCTGCTCTGGGGCGGCCGCCGGCTGTTTCCGGAGCTGCCGTTTGCCGCGCCGCTGTGGGCGGAACTGGCGGCAGTGCTGGTGGCGGTCGGCACCGGCCTCCTGTTTGCGCTGCTGCCGGCACGGCGCGCAGCGCGCCTCGAACCGGTGGCCGCGCTGACGCGGCGTCAGGGGTAAGCGCCCATGCTGACTGCCGACTACCTGCGTTTTGTCCTGCGCTCCGCGCGCAGCGCAAGGCTGCGTTCGGCGCTGACCGCACTCGGCATCGCCATCGGCATTGCCGCCGTCAGCCTGCTCACCGCCATCGGCGAGGGCGTGCGCCTGTACGTGCAGGACAGCTTCAGCCAGTTCGGCACGCACATCATCAGCGTGAACCCGGGGCGCGCCGTCACCGGCGGCATGGGCGGCCTGCTCAACACCGTGCGCCCGCTGACGCTGGACGACGCCGCGGCACTGGCGCGCCTGCCGGAGGTGCGCGCCAGCGTGCCCAGCGTGGCCGGCCTCGCGCGGGCCGGCGCCGGCAACCGCAGCCGCCACACCAACATCCTCGGCATGACGCCGGACGCGCTCGGCATGTGGCGGCTGCGCGTGGCCAGCGGCCAGTTCCTGCCCGCGGACGATGCGGAAACCGCGCGCGCCTTCGTGGTGCTCGGCGCCCGCCTGCGCCAGGAACTGTTCGGCCAGGAAAATCCGCTCGGCCAGTGGCTGCGCATCGGCGACAGCCGCTTCCTCGTCATCGGCACGCTGGAGAGCAAGGGCCAGACGCTGGGCTTCGACATGGACGATGCGGCCTATATTCCGGTCGGCCGCGCGCTGGCGCTGTTCAACCGCGAAGGGCTGATGGAAATCAACCTGATGTTCGGTGCCGGCCAGTCCGGCACGCAGGTGGCCGAGCGGGTGCGCACCGTGCTCACCGAGCGCCACGGCCGCGAGGACTTCAGCATCACCACGCAGGAAGAAATGCTGGGCACGCTGGACCGCATCCTGCGCGTGCTCACGCTGTCGGTGGCAGCGCTGGGCGGGATTTCGCTGCTGGTCGGCGGCGTCGGCATCCTCACCATCATGACCACGGCGGTGCGCGAGCGCGTCAGCGAGATCGGCCTGCTGCGCGCCATCGGCGCCAGCGAGCGCCAGGTGCTGCTGCTGTTCCTGGGCGAGGCCGTGCTGCTGGCGCTGCTGGGCGGCGCCGCCGGCATTGCCGTGGTGGTGGCGCTGGTGTCGGCCCTGGCGGTGACGCTGCCCGGTTTGCCGCTGGCGCTGGAACCGCTCTACCTGCTGGCCGCGCTGCTGCTCTCCGCCGCCATCGGCCTCGTGGCCGGCGTGGCGCCGGCACGCCACGCCGCCCGCCTCGACCCGATTGCCGCCTTGCGCAGCGAATAGCCGGACGCGCCGTGCTCAGCGCGGCGCGCGCACGTCATCCAGCACCGGCAACACCGACAGCAGCAGCAAGATGGCCGCCAGCGGCACCGAGGCCATGAAGCCCAGGTGCTTGAAGCCGAGCGCACCGATCACCCCGCCGACAAAGAACAGCAGCACCAGCGAGGCATGCAGGCCGAGGCGCTGGCGCGCCGCCTTGCGCTCTTCCGCCGGATGCGCCGCCGGTTCCAGCCAGGCATGCAGCAGCCGGCCGAGGCCGATGCCGATGTCGGTGACGAGGCCGGTGACATGGGTGGTGCGGATTTCCGCGCGCGAGATCTTGGTGATGATGGCGTTCTGCAGCCCCATCATGAAGCACAGCAGCAGCACGGTCAGCGGCACCCAGCCCTGCATCTGCATCTGGATGCGCGCACCGAGCAGGCCGAACACCAGCAGCAATATGGCCTCCAGCAGGAGCGGCAGCGCGTATTCGCCGTGCAGCCGGCGCGCGCGTGCCCAGTTGATGAGCAGCGCCGACACCGCCGCCCCCAGCATGAACACGACCAGCGCCAGCAGTCCGCCCGCCGCCAGGCCAAACAGGCCGAGCGCGATATGGTCGGCCATGGCCGAGATCACGCCGGTCATGTGCGAGGTGTATTCGTGCACCGCGAGAAAGCCGCCGGCGTTGGCGGCACCGGCGACAAAGGCAAGGTTGCGCCCGAGATGGCGGTTGGCGCGTGGCGTGCGCTCGGCCGCACTCAGGCTGCGCAGGTAATCGGCTACTCGAACCACGGATGCTCCTTGATGCGTTCGGTCGCGAAATCGAGAAAGGCGCGCAGCGCCACCGGCATGTGCTCGCGGCTGGGGTACATGGCGTACAGCCCGCCATGGCAGACCTGGTAATCCGGCAGCACCGGCATCAGCTGGTCGGCCGCCACGGCCTCGGCCGCGAGAAAGCCCGGCATCAATGCAATGCCGATGCCGGCCACCGCGGCATCGCTGCCCATGCTCAGATTGTTCACGGTGAGCCGGCCGTGCAGCGTGAGCTTGCAGGCCGGCGTCTGTTCGCCGCGCCGGTGGCGGCGAAACAGCTGCACGGTGTTTTCTTTCGGCTGCATGAACAGGATGACATCGTGCTGCGCAAGGTCTTCCGGCTTTTTCGGCATGCCGTGGCGGCCGAGATAGGCGGGGCTCGCATAGAAGCTGCTGGTGAGGTTGCCAAGGCGGCGCGCCACCAGCGAGGAGTCGCGGAACTCGCCGATGCGGAAGGCGAGGTCGAAACCTTCTTCCACGAGGTTGACAACACGGCCCGACAGCTCGGTCTCGATGCTGACCTCGGGATGGCGCTGCATGAACTCGGCGACGACGCGCCCCATGAAGCGCATGCCGAACTCGACCGGCATGGTCAGGCGCAGGTGGCCGCGCGGGGATTCCTGCAACTGGGTGACGGCGAGTTCGGCGTCGCGCAGTTCGCCCAGGATGCGGCGGGCGCGGTCGACAAAGACGGTGCCGGCTTCGGTGAGGTGAAGCTTGCGGGTGGTGCGCTGCAGCAGGCGCACGCCGAGGTCGCTCTCGAGGCGGGAGAGGGCGCGGCTGACCGAGGATTTGGGTTGGCCGAGGCGGATGGCGGCGGCGGTGAGGCTGCCTTCGGCAACGACGCGCTCGAAAACAACGATGTCATTCAGGTCCATGTCCTGTCCTGCTGGTTTCTCCCTCGCCCTGCCATGTGGAGAGAGGGGTTGCGGCGTTCAAATTCGGGGTTGTCTCGCTTGGTGGTGAAGTGCTCCGGACATGTTGCTCCCGTTGCTTTGCTGCGCGGGCGGTGCGCCTGCCGCGGGCCTTACTTTCCTTTGCTTCGCCAAAGGAAAGTAA
>DAIRDY010000135.1:0-2978 GCA_036795935.1 Moraxellaceae bacterium
GCGGCGCGCACCGCCCCTCTGGGGCCCGTCCGGCCCGAGGACGGGGCCTATCAAATAAACAACGTTAATCCGCAGAGCGCAGCGAAAAACCAGCCGGCAATCCGGTAAATCATCAACCTCCGCATGGGCCCTGCGAACAGCCCCGCAGGCCGCGCGATGCCACTAGCCACGCCACGGACACTGCAACAGCCACGGCTCAAACGACTGCCCGAACAGCACCCTGTCACCTGCAAATACCACCGCCGACAAACCACTGATCCGCCGCCCGTCCTCACGGAAAAACGGCCGCGCCGCGCCAGCACCATCCACCTGCCACACCGTCGCCGGCGACCGGTGGCTGCCCTTGCCCTTGTGGCGCAGGAAATCCGTCAGCGAATCATGCGCAATGGTGAGATAGCTGCCCGGCTCCGGCCCCGGTTTCAGGCCGTCCAGCAGCGGTTGTCGCCACAGCTCCCGCGCCGGCCCCAGGCTGCCGTCCGCCGCGCGCGCAAACGCCAGCACATTGCCGCCGAAGGTCTGGCTGACCAGCACACGACCGGCTTCGGCCTGCACGCCATTCGGGAAGGACAGGCCCTCGGCCGCCAGTTGCCAGCCACGGCCTTCGCGGTAGTGCACCAGCGTTGCGCGCGACAGGCGCAGCGCCAGCTCCAGCACGCTGCTGCCGTCGCGCCGGTCATTGCTCACGTAGATGTCACCGTCCGGCGCAATGGCCAGGTGGTTGGGCGAACTCAGCAGCGGATCGGCGAGCTGGCGCCGGAAGCGCAGACCGTCTGCCTCCACGGCATAGATGAGGATGCTGTGGCGGCGGCCGTTGGCGTTGTCGTCGTCATGGTTGATCAGGTGCAGCAGGTCTTCGCCGTCATGCCGGCGCAGGGCCATGTGGTGCGGCCGCAGCACGAGGCCGGCGGGCTCGCCGCGGCGTGGCAGCACCTGCATGCGGCCGGTGGCCGGCTCATACGCATAGATCTCGCCGGCACCGGCAAAGCGCCGGCGTTCGTGGCTGGAGACCAGCACGCGGCGGCCGTCGGGCAGCACGAGCAGGCTGTGCGGCCCGGGGCCGGTGTCGACGCGGCGGCAACTGGCACTTTCCAGGCGCGGGTCGGCCGCCTGCGCCGGTAGCACGAAGAATCCGGCCAGCAGGCCGCCAAGCAGGGACAAACACAATGCGTGCATCGGGGGACCTCCGGCGTCTTGCCCGATGCTAGGCAGTGCGGATTGCCGACGGCAATCCGACACTACAAAGCGTTACGTTTTACAGGGACCAGGCCTGCGGTGCGGGTCAGAGCAGCTGGCGCACCGGGAAGTCGCGCACGGCCAGCTCCGTCGCCACCACGGCCTCGTGCAGGATCTGGTCAGCCTTGACCGGGCCCAGGAACTCGCAGAGCGAGATGTAGGCCAGGTTGACCAGATGCCGCAGCGCCTTCTCCTCGATGCTGACGTCGGCAGGAATGCGGTACTGCTGCGACAGCCAGGCATGCACGGCGCGCTGCGCCATCTGCGGCAGCTTCATGCCGGGCAGGCTCTGCAGGATGAACAGGCGCATCTTCACGTGCATGTCGCCGGGCGTGCGTGCGAACACCGCTTCGACCAGCTGCGTGCAGCACTGCACGGCGGCATTGCTCGCCGCCACCACCGGTGCGCTGGCGGCGGTTGTTGCCGCCGTGCTGCGCTCGCTGCGCCGGCTGGCATCCAGCGGCTTGCCGTCGGCGCCGGAGAGGGCGCGGATCAGGCTCTGCAGGATCTGCGAGCGCTGCGCCTTCAGCGTGGCGCTGTCGCAGAATTCGTTGAGGAAGCGCTGCAGCGCGAAGGTCGGCTGCAGGGCGTATTTTTCCTCCCAGATGCGCAGGGCCTGCATCAGGTTGTCGTCGGACAGGTAAGGGGTGAGTGCGCCTTCGATGGCGAGTTTCTTCTGGGCAATGGTCATCGTGCTGTCGTTGGCATCAGGGTTCTGGGTGTCGTCCGGGAGCAGCAGCCTGTTGTCCGGTGCGGCCGTTTTCATGTTCATGGCAGGCCTCGTCAGCGGCTGGCGTCCAGTGCGTCCGGATTGAAGATCTTGTTCTGCTGGAACTCGGGATAGCCGACTTCGGCATGTTCGGTGAAGTCGAGGCCGCGCTGCTCGTGCAGGGGGCTGGCGCGCAGGCCGAAGAGCTTGTCGACGATCAGGTACATCACGAGTGCGGCGCCGAAGCCCCAGGCCAGGCCGGCGGCAATGCCGATGGCCTGCACGGTGATGCGCGTGCTGTCGAACAGGTCGCCGGCGAAGAACAGGCCGGCAGCCAGCGTGCCCCAGGCGCCGCAGAAGCCGTGCACGGACACGGCGTCGACGACATCGTCGAGGCCGGCGCCGCTGACCAGTGCCGGGCCGACCAGCGTGATGACGCCGGCGACGAGGCCGGTGATGACGGCGAACTGCGGGTCCATGGTGGCGCAGCCGGCGGTGATGCCGACCAGGCCGCCCAGCGAGCCGTTGACGGTATTGGTGAGCAGGACCGGCTTGCCCAGGAGCCAGCTGAAGATGGCCGAGCTCGCGGCGCCGGCACAGGCGGCGAGGTGGGTGTTGAGGATGATCTTGCCGATGCTGGCATCACCGGTGGTGGTGGAGCCGCCATTGAAGCCGAACCAGCCGAACCAGAGGATGAAGCCCCCGAGTGCCACCAGGCTCAGGTTGTGGCCCGGGATCGGCCGCGATTCGCCGTTCTTGCCGAAGCGGCCGAGGCGAGGGCCCAGCACCATGATGCCGGCCAGTGCGCACCAGCCGCCGATGGAGTGCACGACGGTGGAGCCGGCGAAATCGATGAAGCCCATCTCCTTCAGCCAGCCTGAACCGTCGGCATAGCCGCCCCAGACCCAGGAGCCGAATACCGGGTAGATGATGCCGGTGATCAGGCAGGCACCGATCAGGTAGCTGCTGTAGCGCACGCGTTCGGCCATGGCGCCGGAAGCGATGGTGCAGGCGGTGGCGGCGAACATCATCTGGA
>DAIRDY010000135.1:3078-6432 GCA_036795935.1 Moraxellaceae bacterium
CATGCCGGGCTTTTTCATTCAGCCAGTGATTCAGGGCGCCGGTTTTTTCGCCGCTTCGATGGCTTTCAACTGCGCCTCGAGTTCGCGGATCTGCTTTTCCTTCATCGCGATCAGGGTTGCGCTGTCCTGCACCTGCTCGCTGAGATCGCTGGCGCGCGAGTTGAGCTCGGCCGCCTCCTGCAGGTACTGGTCGATCGGCTCCTCGCTCAGGGCGACGGCATCCGATACCGGCGCGGCGGGCAGCGCCGCCTCGCCGCCGTTGCCCAGCGGTGTCGACACCTTGGGCGTGATGGCGGTGGTGGCGGCAGCCGGCGCGGCAGGTGCAGGCGCCGGTTCGGGTGCCTGGGTCAGCCAGAAGAACGCTGCGGCACCGAGCACGATCACTCCACCGACAGCGACGAGTACGCCCTGCTGCTTGTCCATCCATCACTCCTGCGATTGTCTTTCTTGTAGTGCGGGGCGGCGCTTGCCAGTCCGCGCCCGGCGGCCGACACTGCCGGCCGGCAAGGCTGCAATGGTGCGTAGCCTTGGTCTCTTCTGTCAATTTGGAGTGCAGATGCGCGCGCGTGTCATCGAGGCCCTGTTTTTCTTCCGTCAGCACTGGCAGGCCCTGCTCTGGGTGCTGGCGCCGGTGCTGGTGCCGCTCAGCCTGTTCCAGAACCACCGCTTCTACTTTGTGCATGCAGGCAGCGTCGAGCTGGCCTCGAAGGACGGGCTGGCGCTGGGCGTGCAGTTGATGGGCGGCCTGCTGGCCAATGCACTGACCATCCTCTATTGCCTGCAGCAGGTGCGCCCGGCCGAGGCCGCCGTCCTCCTGGGCGGACGGCCACTGTGGCAGGAGGCGCTGGTGCGGGCGCCACTCTTGTTCCTGGTGCAGATGCTGGTGGCGGTTGCCATCCTCGGCGGGCTGTTGTTCCTGGTCATTCCCGGCATCTGGCTGGCCGGCGTGTTCCTGCCGGCTTATGTGCTGGTGACGGTCGAGCGCCCGTCGCCGCAGGGCGCGATGCAGGCCGCATGGGAGCGCTTCCGTCCCGGCGCCTGGCCGCTGGCCGGCAGCCTTGGTCTGCTGCTGCTTGGCCTGTTGCCGGCACTGGCCCTGATCGGGGCGCTGGAGACCTCGCTGGCCGGGCTCGGCAGCGGTCCGGCCTGGGTGCTCGGCAGCGTGCTCGATGTCGGTGCCATGCTGCTGACCCAGCTGGTCAGCATCCTGCTGGTGCGCTTTTATGATCTGGAGCGCAGTGCCAATGAACGGCCTGCCAACGACGGAGGTGAGGCATGAAACCTTTCATCCTGTGTCTCGGATTGTTGCTGGCCGCGCCGCTGCCGGCGGCCGAGAAAGTGACCGCCGAAGTGTTGCAGGCGCGCATGGCGGCGGGCGAGGACTTGCTGGTGCTGGATGTGCGCAGTGCCGACGAGTATGCCGCGGGGCATGTGCCGGGTGCGATCAACGTGCCGCATGGCGAGCTGACGCCGTCCCATGCCGCAGTGCGTGCCTGGAAGGAGCGTCCGGTGGTGGTGTACTGCCGCAGCGGGCGGCGCAGCGCGATCGCCATCGACGTGCTGGAGCAGGCAGGCTTCCGCCGCGTGCAGCACCTCGACGGCGACATGCTGGGCTGGGAGGCGCAGCAGCGCCAGCTGGTGCGCCTCCCATAGGTCGGCACGTCAGGCCGGCGCTGCCGCCTGGCTGCAGTTGCGCCCGGCGGCCTTGGCGGCATACAGCGCCTTGTCGAGACGCGTGAAAAAGGCAGTTTCGTCCTCCCCCGGCTGAAACTCCGCCACGCCCAGGCTGATGCTGGCCGGGCCCGTGGCAAAGTCGTGGCTGGCAATCACCCGGCGCAGGCTTTCTGCCAGTTCCATGGCCTTTTCCAGGCGACAGTCGGTCAGCAGCACCATGAACTCCTCACCACCCCAGCGCGCCAGCACGTCGCTCTGGCGCAGGCCGGTGCGGGTCAGCGCCGCCACTTCGCGCAGCACGGCGTCGCCGGCCAGATGCCCGGCGCTGTCGTTCACCAGCTTGAAGTGGTCCAGGTCGAACAGCAGTGCCGACAGCGGCGTGCGCGAGCGCGCGGCATCGCGCACAAAACTCGAAAAGACGATTTCGAAGGCCTGCCGGTTCAGGCAGCCGGTCAGCCCGTCGTGGCTGGCGGCGCTTTCCAGCTTTTCCTGGTAGCGGCGTACCGCCAGCCAGGCCACCGCCAGCACCAGCAGCGTCACCCCGAGCGCAATGCCGAGGTTGATCAGCAGCACCTGCTGCGCCTGCGCCAGCTCCGCCTCCTCGTTCTGCTCCACCACCAGGTACCAGCCCAGTTCCGGGATGTAGCGGCTGTTCACCAGTACCCGGCCGTGGCCGCTGTCATAGCCCAGTTCGGTGGGGCGGCTGTTGCGGTTCAGGATCGCCGGTGCGAGCGCGGCAATCCCGGGCATTTCCTGCAGGCGGCTGCGGCCCTCGCGCAGCGAGGCGCCGGACAGCATCAGGCGGCCTTCGTCGTCGGTGAAATAGATGACGCGCTGGAAGCGCTGCTCGTAGCTGTCGATCAGCGCGCTCATGGTGTCCAGCGTCATGCCGACACCGGTGGTCCCGATGAAGCGGCCGTCGTAGTCCTGAATGCGGTAGTTGATGAAGATGGTCATGGCGTCGTTGTTTGCCATGTCGATGTCGACGTTGATTTCGTAGGGGGCCTGCATCTCGCGCACACGGAAGTACCAGACGTCGCGCGGCTCGCTGGCCTTGACCACCTTGAGCAGGCCGTCGGCGTAGTAATAGCGGCGCGTGTTCTCGGAAACGAGAAAGCTGGTCACCGTGCCGTACTTGTCCTTGACCTCCTTCAGGTAGCGCACGATGCGCTCCTGCCCGGGTTCCCCGGCCAGCAGCCAGTCGCGAACGAAGGTGTCCTGCGCCATCAGCGAGGAAATGAACACCGGGCGCAGGATGTCCTTCTGGATTTCCGAGTAGATGTTGTCGCTGGTCAGCGGCAGTGCCGTCGTGGCGATGTTGTGGCGCACATAGCTGCGTGCACTCAGGTAGCTGGCGGCGATGGTGGTGAAGAAGCCGACCAGCAGCAGCAACGTGATGCCGCCCAGCAGCCGGTATTTCTCGGGAAGTACATGCAACATGGAGAGTCCTTGCAACGGGGTTCCGGGCGCATGCGGGACTGCCGGGGTCACCGCATGCGTCATCCGGATGATGGCAACCGCGTCACGCCAGCACAACGGCAGCGGTCAGTCCGGGCTGATTTGACTCGTCATCATGGGCAGTGCCGCGCACGCCCGTCTGCGTATTTCCCCGCATTGCCCCGGGTGTCGCCAGCTGCAAGTTTTGCCGGGCTCTTCACCAGATAAGGAGATTGTCATGAG
>DAIRDY010000136.1:0-1994 GCA_036795935.1 Moraxellaceae bacterium
GGCGTCAGGTTCTCGAACAGGATCTTGTTCTTGGCGTTTTCCGGCGCATCAAAGTTGATGTGGTTGACCTTGAGCAACGCGAAATAGCGCTCGCCTTCCTTGGGCGGACGGATGGTGCCGGCAATGGTGTCGCCCGTGCGCAGGTTGAAGCGGCGGATCTGCGAGGGGCTGACATAGATGTCGTCGGGACCGGCCAGGAAAGAGCCTTCCGAGGAGCGCAGGAAGCCGAAGCCGTCGGAGAGGATTTCCAGCACGCCGTCGCCGAAAATGTCCTCGCCGCTGCGGGCATGACTCTTCAGGATGGCGAAGATGACGTCCTGCTTGCGATTGCGGGCCATGTTGTCGAGGCCCATTTCCTCGGCGATCTTGACCAGTTCGGCAATCGGTTTTTTCTTGAGTTCAGTCAGGTTCATGTGTGTCGGTGCTTGGGAAGGCAGGAGGGGCAACGCGACGGCGCCAGGGGCAGTGGTGCCCGAAATTCTTGTATCAGCGCGAAGGGAAAAGGGAACAGCGTGCGGAGCGGGGTGGTGCGGACTGTGCTGTTCTTCCGGCTGGACCGGACGGCGTGCGTCGGAATGCGGACCGCGAAACGCGGCCCGCATGCGAGGGATTATATATTCGAATCCAGAAAAGCCGTCAACTGCGACTTGGACAGGGCGCCGACCTTGGTGGCCTCGACGCTGCCGCCCTTGAACAGGCTCAGCGTGGGAATGCCGCGCACGCCGAATTTCTGGGCAGTGGCGGGGTTGTCATCCACGTTCACCTTCACGATGGTGAGGCGGCCCTGATATTCGCTGGCCAGTTCGTCCAGGATCGGCGCGACCATCTTGCAGGGGCCGCACCACGGGGCCCAGTAGTCCACCAGCACAGGGCCTTCGGCCTTGAGCACATCGGTCTCGAAGCTGGCGTCCGTGGCATTCACGATCAGTTCGTTGGCCATTCGTCGTCTCCACAGGGGTCAGGAAAGGGCTGCATCATAGCAGAGGCCGGCCGCATGGTGCGGCTGAACGGTCGCGCCACGCGACCGGACGGTGTTCATGCCGGCGTCCGGGGGCTGCGCTACACTCGGCGCCTTCCCCGCTGTCCGGAGATCAGGGAATGGCACCGCCCACCCGTCTGCGCGAGGGTGGCCTCATGGCCGCTGTCGACTTGGGTTCCAACAGTTTCCATCTGGCCGTCGCCCGCCTCGACCATGGCGAGATCAAGCTCCTGCAGGGGCTGTCGGAGAAGGTGCAGCTCGGCGCCGGCTTCGACGACCGCGGCCGCCTGACCGACGAGGCCCAGGCGCGCGCACTGGCCTGCCTGGCCCGCTTCGCACGGCACCTGGACGGTGTCGATGCCACCCACCTGCGCGTGGTCGGCACCAATGCGCTGCGCGTGGCCAAGAACACCCAGGCCTTCCTGAAACGCGCCGAAAAGATACTGAACCACCCCATCGAGGTGATTGCCGGCCGCGAGGAGGCCCGCCTGATCTATCTCGGCGTGGCCCACACCCAAGCCGGCAACGGCCGGCGGCTGGTGGTCGACATCGGCGGCGGCTCCACCGAATTCATCATCGGCGACCGCTTCGAGCCGCTGGCCACCGAATCGCTGCACATGGGCTGCGTGAGCTATACCACCCGCTTTTTTGCCGACGGCGAGATCTCCACGCGCCACTTCGAACGCGCGCTGACCGCGGCCCGGCAGGAGCTGGCGAGCATTGCCGAGGCCTATCGCGAGCTGGGCTGGGACGTGGCCATCGGCTCCTCCGGCACCATCAAGGCGGTCAGCCAGGTGATGCAGCAGGCCGGCCTCGCCTCGCCCCTGGGCCACATCACGGCCGACGGCCTGCGCGAGCTGCGCCGGCAGCTGCTGCGCCTCGGCCATGTCCGCGACATCACGCTGCCCGGGCTCAAGGAAGACCGCAAACCCATCCTGCCCGCCGGCCTGGCCATCATCTGCGCCGTGTTCGAGGCCCTGGGCCTGGAGGAGATGGCCTATTCGGACGGCGCCCT
>DAIRDY010000136.1:2094-3383 GCA_036795935.1 Moraxellaceae bacterium
TGCTGGCCGAGGACCTGGCCGGCGAAGCGGCCGTGTTTGCCGGCCTCGGCCTGACACTGGAATGGCAGTAGGCGGGGCTCAGAAGCCGATCACGCCTTCCTTCACCTCGACCGGATAGCCCTTGAACTCGCGGGGAATGCCCTTGGTCTGCGCGGGGTCGGGATCCTCGACGAACACCGTGAGACAGGGCTTGCCGCTGCACTCGCCGGCACTGACCGAAATCACGCCGGCGGTCTCGGCCAGCTTGGTGTCGAGCTCGCTGCGGGCATCATCGAGGGCTTCGTCGAGGGCCAGCGCCGGACCGGCGAGACCGGCCGCCAGCACGGCGGCCATCATCAGGATACGCATCGGAAGTCTCCGTTGGTGGGGAATGCCAACGGTGTAGCCGGCCGCCGGGCCGGGCGCAAACCGCCACCGCCCTGCGGCAGGTGCAGCGGCGGGACGGCCGGTCACCGGCCTCAGCCCTGCGCCAGCTTCTCCAGCAGCATCTGCTGCGCCAGCTTTTCCTTGCCCGACTCACAGGCCGCCAGGCGGTAGCTGCCGTCCGGCTGCAGCAGCCAGCTCTGGCGGTTGTCGGAGAGATAGACCGCCAGCGTGTCGTGGCGCACGCGCTTGGCCAGCGCCGGGTCGGTGATCGGGAAGCAGGTTTCGACACGGTAGAACATGTTGCGGTCCATCCAGTCGGCACTGGAGCAGTAGACCACGGGTTCGCCACCGTTCTCGAAGCAGAAGGCGCGCGTGTGCTCGAGGAAGCGGCCGATGACCGAGCGCACGCGGATGTTCTCGGAAACACCGGGAATGCCCGGGCGCAGGCAGCAGATGCCGCGCACGATGAGGTCCACCTTCACGCCGGCCTGGCTGGCGCGGTACAGCGCCTGGATGAGCTGGGTCTCGGTCAGCGAGTTCATGCGCGCAATGATGTGCGCGGGCCGACCCGCCTGCAGGTTGGCGATTTCCTGCTCGATGTGCTCCAGCAGGCGCGCATGCAGCGTGAAGGGTGCATGCAGCAGCTTCTTCAGCTTGGGCAGCTTGCCCATGCCGGTCAGCTCCTGGAATATCTTGTGCACGTCCTCGCACAGCTCTTCTTCGGCGGTGAGCAGCGAGATGTCGGTATAGATGCGCGCGGTCACGGCGTGATAGTTGCCGGTGCCGAGGTGCACATAGCGCTTGAGCTTGCGGCCCTCGCGGCGCACCACCAAGAGCATCTTGGCATGTGTCTTGTAGCCCACGATGCCGTAGACCACGATGGCGCCGGCCTCCTGCAGCTTGGCCGCCACCTCGATGTTGGA
>DAIRDY010000136.1:3483-6378 GCA_036795935.1 Moraxellaceae bacterium
CGGCGCGAGAACAGCTCGTCCTTCACCGCCTCCGCCAGGTCCTCGTCGGCTTCGACGTCGTCGAGCGCCAGGTCGGCATTGCGGGTGACGCGGAACTGGTAGCAGCCCTGCACGGTCATGCCGGGGAACAGCTCGCTGGCATGCTCGTGGATGATGGACGACAGGAAGACGTAATCATCGCTGCCGGCATCGCCCGGAATCGGGATCATGCGCGGCAGGGAGCGCGGCGCCGGCACGATGGCCAGGTGCAGCGAGCGGCCGAAGGCGTCCTTGCCTTCCAGCGCGACGATGAAGTTCAGGCTCTTGTTCACCACCTTGGGGAAGGGATGCGCAGGATCGAGGCCGATCGGCGTCAGCACCGGGTAGACCTGCTCGCGGAAATACTTCTTTACCCAGGCAGCCTGTTTTTCGTTCCACTCGTCGCGCTTGAGGAAGCGGATGTTTTCCTCGGCCAGCGCCGGCAAGAGCACCTCGTTGAGGATGCGGTACTGCTTGTCGACCGCCTCGTGGCAGACCTCGGAAATGCGCGTCAGCACCTCGTGCGGCAACTGGCCGTCCGGCCCGGGGCTGGAGCGCCCCAGCGACAGCTGGCGCTTGAGGCCGGCCACGCGGATCTCGAAGAACTCGTCGAGGTTGCTGGAGAAAATGCGCAGGAAGCCGAGCCGCTCCAGCAGCGGGTGCACCTCGTCCAGCGCCTGGTCCAGCACGCGCAGGTTGAAGGCGAGAATGCTGGCCTCGCGGTTCAGGTAGTAGGCAGGGTTGGCCAGGTCAGTCACCGGCGTAGCCTCCGGGGCGGGGACGGGATGTTCGTGCGCGGTCATGTCGGTCTTCCGGGGCGGACGCGGGGCAAGCGGCTATTGCAACGCGCCACCATGACACTTTTATTGCCGGCCACAGCCGGCGCTTCAGCCACCCGCCTTCAGCAGCCGGGCAGCCTCCTTGGCAAAGTAGGTGAGCACGGCATCGGCGCCGGCGCGGCGGAAGGCCAGCAGCGACTCCAGGATCACCGCCTCGCGCTTGAGCCAGCCGTTCTGGATGGCCGCCATGTGCATCGCATACTCACCGCTGACCTGATAGACGAAGGTGGGCGCACGGAAGGTGTCCTTCACCGCACGCACCACGTCGAGATAGGGCATGCCGGGCTTCACCATCACCATGTCGGCGCCTTCGGCGAGGTCGAGACCGACCTCGTGCAACGCCTCGTCGAGGTTGGCCGGGTCCATCTGGTAGCTGAACTTGTTGCCGCCTTTCAGGTTGCCGGCGGAGCCGACGGCGTCGCGGAAGGGGCCGTAATAGCTGGAGGCGTATTTCGCCGAGTAGGCCAGGATGCTGACGTTGACGTGGCCGTCGCGCTCCAGCGCGCTGCGGATGGCGCTGATGCGGCCGTCCATCATGTCCGAGGGCGCAACGATGTCGGCACCGGCTTCGGCATGCGACAGCGCCTGCTTGACCAGGATCTCCGTGGTCAGGTCGTTCAGCACATAGCCGTCGGCGTCGATGATGCCGTCCTGGCCGTGGGTGGTGAACGGGTCGAGCGCGACATCGGTGATGACCCCCAGCTCGGGCACCGCCGCCTTCACCGCGCGCACCGCACGCTGCGCCAGGCCCTCCGGGTTCCAGGCCTCTTCGGCCATCAGGCTTTTTGCCTCGGGCGGCGTCACCGGAAACAGGGCGATGGCAGGAATGCCGAGCGCCGCCAGCACTTCCGCTTCCTTCACCAAGAGGTCCACCGACAGGCGCTCGACCCCGGGCATGGAGGCCACGGCCTCGCGCCGGTTTTCGCCCTCCAGCACGAACAGCGGCAGGATGAGGTTGTCCGGCGTGAGCACGGTCTCGCGCACCAGGCGGCGCGAGAAATCGTTCTTGCGCAGGCGGCGCAGGCGGGTGGCGGGAAAGGGGGCGCGGGTGAAGGCGAACTCGGGCATTGCAGGCTCCAGCGGACTGTCGCAAGCGTAACGCAATCGTCACGCCCCTGCATGAGCCAGGTCATGGCCGACCGGGCGGCGGGTGCTAGGCTCATGTCCTGACATCCCCGGGACGGGCCGCGGCCCGACAGACAAGGAGCCTCCCATGAAAACAGTTGCCGTCATCCTCTCCGGCGCCGGCTACCTCGATGGCAGCGAGATCTACGAGACCACGCTGACCCTGCTGGCGCTGGACCGCCACGACGTGCGCTACCAGTGCCTGGCACCGGACATCCCCCAGCACCACGTGATCGACCACCGCAGCGGCGAGGCCACCGGCGAGACGCGCCGCGTGCTCACCGAGGCGGCGCGCCTGGCGCGCGGCGACATCAAGCCGCTGGCCGGCGCCCATGCCGGCGACTACGACGCACTGATCATTCCCGGCGGCTACGGCGCGGCCAAGAACCTCTGCGACTTCGCCCTCAAGGGCCACGATATGCAGGTCAACGAGGACGTGCTGGTGTTTGCGCGCGCCCTGCATCGCGCCGGCAAGCCGGTGGGCCTGATCTGCATCGCACCGGTGATGGCGCCCGCCATCGGCGGCCCCGGCACGCGCTGCACCATCGGCGACGATCCGGCCACCGCCAATGCCATCGTGCACATGGGAGGCGTGCATGTGGACTGCGCCGTGGACGACTGCGTCGTCGATGCCGAGCACCGCATCGTGTCGACACCGGCCTACATGCTGGCCGAACGCATCAGCGAGGCGGCAGCCGGCATCGACAAGCTGGTCGCTGCCGTCCTGAAGATGGCCTGAGCATCCGCCGCCGGCACGCCATGAAGGCGGCATGCCTGACAGCAGACTGGCCGAAGCGGTCAGCCTACTGAGCACTTCGGTCATTGGCCCGGGCGGCGCACGGTTGCTAGGCTGGGCGCCCGCCCGGCTCCGGGCTCCCGTCACGAGACCGCCCCATGAGCACCTCCGATACCG
>DAIRDY010000137.1:0-3998 GCA_036795935.1 Moraxellaceae bacterium
ATCGCCGGCCCCGGGCAGACGCCGCTCACGCCCCAGCCGATGCCGAACAGTGCCGCCCCCAGCAGCGTGTCACGCGGTGCACCCAGGAAATGGCTGCCAAACCGTTCGGCAAACAGCGGCTTTTCCAGCACGCGCGGCAGGAGCTGGTAGGCCAGCAACGTCAGGCCGACCGCGCCCCCCAGCACCAGCATCAGGCCCATGTCGGCAAAGCGCAGGAAGGACAGCACGACCTCCGGCTGGATCATCGTGGACAGCGCCAGCCCCGCACCGAACAACACGCCGCCGACAAACACGGACAGGAATCCGGAGAGTTTCATCACGCCCCTCCCAGCCAGCGCACCAGATGCGCCGTAACAAAGGCCGTGGCCATGAAGGTGAGCACGGCAGCCAGCGACGGCCATTGCAGCGACGCCAGCCCGCAGATGCCATGGCCCGAGGTGCAGCCGCCGGACAGCCGTGCACCGAAACCGGCAATCAGGCCGCCCACCGCCAGTTGCCAGGGCGGCACCGCCGTGACCACCGGCACGCCGCCGCCAAGCGCCAGCACCAGCGCCGCCCCCGAGACCAGCCCCGCCGCCAGCACCAGCCGCCAGTGCCGCGTCTCGCGCAGGCGCGGACTCTGGAAATGCGGCAGTCGCGAGAAGAAGCCCCAGCTCGTGCTGAACACCGAGCTCATGCCGGCCACGAGACCGGTACTCGCAAAAATCCACGACACGCCAAGGCCGATCAGCAGGCCACCGGCCAGGTAATGGGCCATGCCCAGCGGGAACAGCGATTCCAGCATGCGTTTTCTCCCCCAGAAATGAGCGTTGCAGACCGCCCTGCCATCAGTCGACGGCGTAGCGCAGCCGGTAGGCCAGCAGGCCGGCGTATTCATGCCAGGCCTGCGCCGCGATCATCAGCCGGTCGGCGCGCGGCAACAGCGCCTCGGGCCAGGACAGGCGCTCCGTGCCCGGCACGAAATCCACCGGCGCCGCGAGCACGGTAAAGCCGGCCTGCTCGAAGGCGAGCCGGGCGCGACGCATGTGCAGGGACTGCGTCACCAGCACGATGCGCTCCACCCCCTCGGGGAAAAGGCCCTCGCGCAGGCGTGCAGCATTCTCGTGCGTGTTGCGGCTGGCGGTCTCCTGCCAGCGCACGTTGACGATGTGGTCGTGCACCAGGCTGTGCGCCATCAGCACCGCCTCCGGCACGCTGTCGCGGCGGCCGGTGCCGCCGCTCACCGCCACCGGCAGGCCGCTGTCGCGGTAGAGCTCGGCAGCATGGCGCAGGCGGCTCGCGGTCCAGTAATTGGGGACGTCGCGGCCACCGTACTCCGGCGCCGCCGCATGGCGACCGCCGCCGATGACGACGATGGCCTGCCAGCCGCCGGCACGGAGCGCGCGGCCGTCCGGCAGGGCCGGATGACGCTCGAGCCCGGCGGCCAGCCACGCGGCCCCCAGCGGCGTCGCCAGTCCCCAGAGCAGCAGCAGGCCGGCGCCGGCGAGCAGGCGCCCGGGCCAGGGCCGCCACCAGCGCAGGCAGGCCAGGCCCGCCAGCAGCATCAGCAGCGGCAGGGTCGGCAGCGAAAGACAGGTGCGGAGAATGTCGGCGAGCATGCGGATCAGGTGCGGCGATGGTCTCTCGGGGGGCACTACGCTATGCTACCGGCCTTTGATTTTCCACGACTTTTGCCGCTTCAGGCCGCCTCCCGCCATGACATCGCCCCTGCACGAACAGTATTCCCCCCAGGACATCGAACCCGCCGCCCAGCGCGAGTGGGAAGCGAGCGGCAGCTTCACCGCCCGCGAAGACGACAGCCGCGAGAAGTTCTACTGCCTGTCGATGTTCCCCTATCCGTCCGGCAAGCTGCACATGGGCCATGTGCGCAACTACACCATCGGCGACGTGATCGCGCGCTACCAGCGCATGCAGGGCAAGAACGTGCTGCAGCCCATGGGCTGGGATGCCTTCGGCCTGCCTGCCGAAAACGCCGCCATGAAGAACAAGGTGGCGCCGGCCGCGTGGACCTACTCCAACATCGACTACATGAAGACCCAGCTCAAGTCGCTGGGTCTGGCCATCGACTGGTCGCGTGAAGTCACCACCTGCAAGCCGGACTACTACCGCTGGGAACAGTGGCTGTTCACGCGCCTGTTCGAGAAGGGCGTGATCTACAAGAAATCGGGCACCGTGAACTGGGACCCGGTCGACCAGACCGTGCTCGCCAACGAACAGGTGATCGACGGCCGCGGGTGGCGTTCCGGCGCCGTCGTCGAGAAGCGCGAAATCCCGATGTACTACTTCGGCATCACCCAGTACGCCGAAGAACTGCTGAACGACCTCGACCAGCTCGAGGGCTGGCCGGAGCAGGTGCGCACCATGCAGCGCAACTGGATCGGCAAGAGCTTTGGCGCCGACATCGTGTTCGACTACGACGAAGCCAGCATCGGCATTGCCGGCCAGCTCAAGGTGTATTCGACACGTCCCGATACGCTGATGGGCGCGACCTATGTCGCCGTGGCCGCCGAACATCCGCTCGCCACCCGTGCGGCGGAAAGCAATCCGGCCCTCGCCGCCTTCATCGCCGAATGCAAGGCCGGTTCCGTGGCCGAGGCCGACATGGCCACCATGGAAAAAAAGGGCATGGCCACCGGCCAGTTCGTCGTGCATCCGCTCACCGGCGACCGGCTCCCGGTGTTCATCGCCAACTACGTGCTCTGGGGCTATGGCGAAGGCGCGGTGATGGCGGTGCCGGCACATGACGAACGCGATTTCGAGTTTGCCAACAAGTATTCGCTGCCGATCAGGCAGGTGTACCGCAAGGCCGCCGGCGATGACGGTTTCTCCGCCACGCAATGGCAGGACTGGTACGCCGACAAGGAGGGCCTGCTCACGGTCAATTCCGGCAAGTACGACGGCCGCGATTTCACTGCCGCCTTCGACGCCATCGTCGCCGACCTCGAGGCCGCGCAGCACGGTGCCCGCAAGACCCAGTTCCGCCTGCGCGACTGGGGCATCTCGCGCCAGCGCTACTGGGGCTGCCCGATCCCCATCATTCATTGCGCCAGCTGCGGCGACGTACCAGTGCCGGAAAAAGACCTGCCCGTGGTGCTGCCGGAAGACGTGGTGCCCGATGGCGCCGGCTCGCCGCTTTCGAAAATGCCCTCGTTCTACGAATGCACCTGCCCGAAATGCGGCGGCGCCGCCAGGCGCGAAACCGACACCATGGACACCTTCGTCGAGTCGTCCTGGTACTACGCCCGCTATGCCTCGCCGCAGAGCACGTCCGGCATGGTCGACAAGGCCGCCGCCAACTACTGGCTGCCGGTCGACCAGTATGTCGGCGGCATCGAACACGCCATCCTGCACCTGCTGTACGCGCGCTTCTTCCACAAGCTGATGCGTGACGAGGGACTGGTGCAGGGCGCCGAACCGTTCCGGAAGCTGCTCACACAGGGCATGGTGGTGGCCGACACCTTCTTCCGCGAAGAAGCCAACGGCGGCAAGGACTGGATCAATCCGGCCGACGTCGACATCGTGCGCGACGAGAAGGGCCGCATGACCGCCGCCACGCTGAAAGCCGACGGCCAGCCGGTGCAGATCGGCGGCATGGAAAAGATGTCCAAGTCCAAGAACAACGGCGTCGACCCGCAGGCGCTGATCGACGAATACGGCGCCGACACCGCGCGCCTGTTCATGATGTTCGCGGCGCCGCCCGATGCTTCGCTGGAGTGGAGCGATGCCGGCGTCGAAGGGGCGCACCGCTTCCTGCGCCGGCTGTGGAAATTCGCCGCCAACTTCGCGCAGCGTGCCGATGCCGCCCTCGCGCTGCCGGTGGCCGAGGCGCCCGCGCTGCCGGCGAACGAGAAAAACCTCAAGGCCATCCGTTTCGAGCTGCACAGCGTGCTGCGCCAGGCCAATGCCGACTATGCACGCAACCAGTTCAACACCGTGGTCTCCGCCGGCATGAAGCTGCTCAACCTGCTGGAAGGCGAGAAGTTCGAGTTCGACCTGCC
>DAIRDY010000137.1:4098-6304 GCA_036795935.1 Moraxellaceae bacterium
TCAACCGCCGCTTCCTCGCCGCCACCACGGAAGTGCTGGAGGCGCTGGTCAAGCTGCTGGCGCCGGTGACGCCGCATATCGCCCATGCGCTGTGGCAGGCCCTGTCGCCGCGCTTTGCCGCGCTCGACGGCCGCGCCCGCGCCGCGCTCGAGGCCGATGGCTGGCCGCTGCACGACGAGGCTGCGCTGGTACAGGACGAGATCGAGCTCGTGGTGCAGGTCAACGGCAAGCTGCGCGGCAAGGTCACGGTGCCGGCCGGCGCCGACAACGCCGCCATCGAGGCCGCCGCGCTGGCCAACCCCGATGCGCAGCGCTTCATGGAAGGCCGCCCCGCGAAGAAGGTCATCGTGGTCCGGGGCAAGCTCGTGAACATCGTGGCCTAAGCCCGGGAGTGCCCTCGTGATGCGCCTGCACCGCCCCGCCCTCGCCGCCCTCGCCGCCCTGCTGCTGGCAGGCTGCGGCTTCCAGTTGCGCGGCGACTACGCAATGCCGGCCTTCCTCACCGCCGTCACGGTGCAGGTGCCGCGCAACAGCGAGGAGCTGGCGCGCGAGCTGAAGCTGGCCTTCGAGCGGGTCGAGGTCGATGCGAATGGCGGCGACCTGGTGCTCGAGGTCACGCGCGAGCTGCGCACGCGCCAGACCGCCACCGTCGACAGCCGCGCCAAGGCCGCGGAATACACGCTGGTCTATGCCGTGGACTGGCGCCTCATGGGAGCCGACGGCCGCGCCCTGTCGCCGCTGCAGCCGCTGATCCTGCGCCGCAGCTACCAGTACGACGCCACCAATGTGGTCGGCAAGAACATCGAGGAAGAAACCCTGGTGCAGGAGCTGCGCCGCGATGCCGCACGCCAGATCGTGCGCCAGCTCGGTGCGCTGAAACCGCCGGCCGCGAGCGACGCCCAGCTGCCCGATGCCAGCGAGGCGGTGGCGCCATGAAGCTGCGCTGGGACCAGCTTGGCCGCCACGCGCGCGAGCCCCTGCTCCCGGTCTATGCCGTGCATGGCGACGAAATGTTGCTGCAGCAGGAAGCGGCCGACCTCTTGCGCCGCGCCGCGCGCGCCCAGGGCTATGCCGAGCGCGAGGTGCACCATGCCGAGCGTGGCCTGGACTGGGGCGAGCTGATGGCCGGCCTGAACACGCTGTCGCTGTTCGGCGACCGCAAGATTGTCGAGGTCCGCTTCAGCGGCAAGCCCGACACCGCCGCCGCCGGCGCCCTCGAGAAATACGCCGCCGATCCCTCGCCCGACACGCTGCTGCTGTTGCTGCTGCCCAAGCTCGACGGCACGGCGCAGAAGGCCAAATGGTTCACCGCCTGCGACAACGCCGGCGTCTCGCTGCAACTGCCGGTGATCGACAGCCACACGCTGCCGGACTGGCTGTCGGGCCGCCTGCAACAGGCCGGCCTGCGCGCCGAGCCCGAGGCCTTCACGCTGCTGTGCGAGCGCATCGAAGGCAACCTGCTGGCGGCGCAGCAGGAAATCGAGAAACTGAAACTGGTGGCAGTGGACGGCCTGCTCAGCGCCGACACCGTGCGCCATGCCGTTGGCGACAGTGCCCGCTACAACGTCTATGACCTGGCCGACTGCGCACTGGCCGGTGATGCGGTGCGCGCCGCACGCATGCTGGCCGGCCTGCGCGCCGAGGGGGAATCGGAATCGTCGGTGCTGTGGGCCGTGGGCAAGGATGCACGCTCGCTGGCCGTACTGCGCGAAGGGGCGGATGCCGGCCAGCCGGTGGGCGCGCTGATGCAGCAGGCCGGCATCTGGCAAAAGCGCCAGGGCCTGTTCCAGCGTGCGCTGCAGCGCACGCCGGCGCAGGAAGCCCGGCAACTGGTCAGCGAGGTGCTGGCCGCCGACATGGCGATCAAGGGCCAGAGCGCCGAGCAGGGCTGGGACGTGCTGCTGCGACTGGTGCTGCGGCTGGCCGGCCGGCCGCTGTTCGCGGCGGACTGACATGGCCCTCGCACCGCTGCCGGCGGCCGTGCGCCGCGACATGGTGCTCGACACCCTGGGCAATGTCGCGCTCATCCTCGGGCTCTGGGGCTGGTTCGGCGACGCCGGCCGCCTGCATCCGCTGCTGGAGGAGCCCTTCGTCATCGTCGGCCTCTGCGCCACCGGCCTGCTCAACCTGCTGCACCTGCCGGCGCGCCTGCGCCGCCTGCGCGCCTGGCGCCAGGGCCGTCCCTGACACTGCACCTGAACAGTCC
>DAIRDY010000138.1:0-6281 GCA_036795935.1 Moraxellaceae bacterium
CTTTGTGACGCTGACGATGGTTACTTGATGTCGTAACCGCGCTCGTCGTGCAACACGAGGTCGAGGCCTTCGTTTTCCTCTTCCTCGCTGACGCGCAGGCCGCCGGTGGCAAGGCCGGTCAGCTTGAGCAATCCCCAGGTGATGGCCGCGGTATAGACGATGGTGACGGCGATGCCGGTGAGCTGGACACCGAGCTGCGCACCGATGCTGTCGTTGTCACCGCCAAAGCCCATGCCGCTGAAAATGCCGAGGTCGGGTGAACAGAAAATGCCGACCAGGAAGGTGCCGAGAATGCCGCCGACACCGTGCACGGGGAACACGTCGAGCGAGTCGTCGATTTCCAGCTTGCGCTTCACGAAGTGGGTGGCGAAAAAGCAGATGACGCCGGCCGAGAGGCCGATCACGAGGGCGCCAGCCGGGCCGACAGAACCGGACGCCGGGGTGATGGTGCCAAGGCCGGCCACCATGCCGGTGACCACGCCCAGCATCGAGGGCTTGCCGAAACGCTTCCACTCCAGCGCCATCCACATCAGCGCGCCGGCCGACGCGGAAATGTGGGTGACGAACAGCGCCATGCCGGCCGAGCCGTTGGCCGCGAGCGCGGAGCCCGCGTTGAAGCCGAACCAGCCCACCCAGAGCATGCCGGCGCCGATCACGGTCATCGTCATGTTGTGCGGCGGCATGGCCACTTTCGGGAAGCCCTTGCGCGGGCCGAGCACGATGGCCGCCACCAGTGCCGCGACACCGGCGGTGATGTGCACGACGATGCCACCGGCAAAGTCGAGCACGCCCATCCCGGCCAGGAAGCCGCCGCCCCAGACCCAGTGGCAGACCGGCACGTACACGGCCAGCGTCCACAGCAGGCTGAACAGGATCATGCTGGAGAACTTCATGCGCTCGGCGAAGGCGCCGATGATGAGCGCCGGGGTGATGATGGCGAAGGTCATCTGGAAGGCGGCGAACAGGATTTCCGGAATGTCGCCCTGCAGCGCATCCGGGCCGACACCGGCCATGAAGGCCTTGGACAGGCCGCCGATGAAACCCTGGGCACTGCCGCCATCGCTGAACGCCAGCGAGTAAAAGCCGACCAGCCACAGCAGCGAGACGCCGGCGGCAATGGCAAAGCACTGCATCAGCACGGACAGCACATTGCGCGAGCGCACGAGGCCGCCATAGAACAGCGCCAGCCCGGGCAGCGTCATGAACAGCACGAGCGCGGTGGCGGTCAGGATCCAGGCCGTGTTGCCGGCATCGAGAACGGGCGCGGCGTCTTCAGCCAGCGCCGAGGCAGAAACAAGCGGCAGCAGCCAGAGGCCGCCGCGAACAAGACGTTGCAGCATGGAATGTCCCCACAATCCGGAAAGGTGTCAGCGTAATAAGAGAAAGAAGACTCAGATGGCGTCGTCGTTGGTTTCGCCGGTGCGGATGCGGATCACCTGCTCCAGCGCACTGACGAAAATCTTGCCGTCGCCGATCTTGCCGGTGCCGGCAGCCTTCATGATGGCCTCGATGGCCGGCTCAACCTGGTCATCGCGCACGGCCATCTCCAGCTTGACCTTGGGCACGAAGTCGACCACGTACTCTGCACCACGATAGAGCTCGGTATGGCCCTTCTGACGACCGAAGCCCTTGACCTCGGTGACGGTCAGACCGCTCACGCCGATATCGGAAAGCGCTTCACGGACATCATCAAGCTTGAAAGGCTTGATGACCGCGGTAATCATTTTCATTTTCAACCTCTTGTTTTTTAAGGCGAATATTGCGGAAAAGCGGTATTACGCCCGGAGGGTGGGGACGCCCCTTGCGCAGGCCAGCAAGGATAGTCTGCTGCCGCGCGGCGGCAAGCCCCGGCATCCGCCCCGGTGTACGCACCATCAGGATGCACGCACAACAATGAGGCATGCAGAAAGCGGGCCAATGCACACTTACTGCGCAAACCCCTTCTGCACCAAGGGCTTGCGGCAGCTGCGGCATGGCGCGAGACCCACCGGACGCACATTTCCGATGCGTCCGCGAGTGGCAGTCACTAGAATCCGCCCCGCTCCGGTGCACGACAGGCCACAAGCTGCCGCCCGCCCGGACACCACGACCGGCATGAGCCCGCGCCTGCGCCACCCGCAGAGCCATGCTCCGGAGCGCCACCGACGACCCGACGACCCCGCCGCCCGGCGTGACGGCCGTTCCCGAGACCTGCGGGAACAGGCGCCCGGCCCGGATCGGCAGGACTTCCGGCAGCCCCCGAACCACCCGCCGCCGCTCGTCTTGACGTGCATCAAGGCCTCTTGCCGCGAAGCCCGGTTATGCTTCGTTACGTAATGCGGCCCTGCTGCCTTTGTTTGCCTCCGGGCCGGTTTTCATGCCTGTACAGGAGTTGCTCCGCGAATGAGCCGGGCCTCTTTACTACGCTCTGTGCGACACCGTGTCGCAGCCTGCCGGCCGGCAGGCGGGTGCCCGGCACCCGTAGAATCTCGCCGGCCCGCATCCATGCCAGTTTCTTCTTCCACACAAGGGTAGTGTTTATGTCGCATGCACCTGCTGCCACCGCGACGCCGGATTACGACATGAAGGTCGTCCGGCAGTTCGCCATCATGACGGTGGTCTGGGGGATCGTGGGCATGCTGGTCGGCGTGATCATCGCCGCACAGCTCGCCTGGCCGGCCCTCAATTTCGATATTCCCTGGCTGACCTACAGCCGCCTGCGGCCGCTGCACACCAATGCGGTGATCTTCGCCTTCGGCGGGTCAGGCCTGTTTGCGGCCAGCTATTACGTGGTGCAGCGCACCTGCCACACGACACTGTTTGCACCGGGACTGGCGAAGTTCACCTTCTGGGGCTGGCAGCTGGTCATCCTGCTCGCCGCCATCACGCTGCCGCTCGGCTACACCAGCGCCAAGGAATATGCCGAGCTGGAATGGCCCATCGACCTGCTGATCACCGTGGTCTGGGTGGCCTACGCCATCGTGTTCTTCGGCACCATCATGCAGCGCAAGACCTCGCACATCTATGTGGCGAACTGGTTCTTCGGCGCCTACGTGATCACCATTGCCGTGCTGCACATCTTCAACAACATCGCCGTGCCGGTGTCGATGTGGAAGAGCTACTCGGCCTATGCCGGCGCCATCGACGCCATGGTGCAGTGGTGGTACGGCCATAACGCGGTGGGCTTTTTCCTGACCGCGGGCTTCCTCGGCATGATGTATTACTTCGTGCCCATCCAGGCCGGCCGCCCGGTGTACTCCTATCGCCTGTCCATCGTGCACTTCTGGGCGCTGATCGCCGTGTACATGTGGGCCGGCCCGCACCACCTGCACTACTCGGCCCTGCCCGACTGGACGCAGTCGCTCGGCATGGTGTTCTCGCTGATCCTGATGGCGCCGTCCTGGGGCGGCATGATCAACGGCATGCTCACGCTGTCCGGCGCCTGGCACAAGCTGCGCTCCGACCCCATCGTGCGCTTCCTGATTGTCTCGCTGTCGTTCTACGGCATGTCCACCTTCGAAGGCCCGATGATGTCGATCAAGACGGTGAACGCGCTGTCGCACAACACCGACTGGACCATCGGCCACGTGCACTCCGGTGCGCTCGGCTGGGTGGCCATGATCACCATGGGTTCGCTCTATGTGCTGATCCCGCGCCTCTGGGACCGCAAGGCCATGTACTCGACGCAGCTTATTTACGTGCACTTCTGGCTGGCCACCATCGGCACCGTGTTCTACATCGCCTCAATGTGGATTGCCGGCGTGATGCAGGGGCTGATGTGGCGCGCGGTGAACACCGACGGCACGCTGACCTACAGCTTCATGGAGGCACTCAACGCCACCTACCCCTACTACGTCGGGCGTCTGGTCGGCGGCGTGATCTTCTTCGCCGGCATGCTGGTGATGGCCTACAACGTCTGGATGACCGTGCGTCATCCGGAACCCCGCGACCTGCCCAACGAGCAAGGAGCCTGAACGATGTCGTCCTCGCATGAACTCGTTGAGAAAAATGTCGGCCTGATGATCGTGCTGATCGTGATCGCGATCAGCTTCGGGGGCCTGGTTGAAATCGTGCCGCTGTTCTTCCAGAAGGAAACCACGCAGCCGGTGGCCGGCATGAAGCCGCTGACCGCGCTGGAAATGGAAGGGCGCGACATCTATATCCGCGAAGGCTGCCACGTCTGCCACACGCAGATGATCCGCCCGCTGCGCGCCGAGACCGAACGCTACGGCCACTACTCGGTGGCGGGCGAGTCGGTGTGGGAACACCCCTTCCTCTGGGGCTCGAAGCGTACCGGCCCGGACCTCGCCCGTGTCGGCGGCCGCTACTCGGATGACTGGCACCGCGTGCACCTGATCAATCCGCGCGACGTGGTGCCGCAGTCGAACATGCCGGGCTATCCCTGGCTGGAAAAGAACAAGCTGACCGGCGAGCACACCCGCCAGAAGCTGCAGGCCTTCCAGACCCTGGGCGTGCCCTATACCGACGAAGAAGTGCGCGCCGCGCCCTACCAGGTACAGGGCAAGACCGAAATGGATGCGCTGATTGCCTACCTGCAGCAGCTCGGCACCGCCATCAAGGCCAAGAGGTGAGCCATGACCACCGCTGATTACGCCACCTGGCACAGCATCGCGACCGTGCTCGCGGTGCTGGCCTTCGCCGGCATCGTCTGGTGGGCCTACCGCCCCGGCAACCGCCAGCGCTTCGAGGACATCGGCCGCGCCGCGCTGGACAACGACCCCATCCTGAACCGCCGTGACGGCAACGCGCGGGAGAAAAGTGAATGAGTGATTTCTGGAGCTGGTACATCATCGCCATCGTGGTGCTCAACATCGGCGGCTGCGCCTGGCTGCTGATGTGGACGCGCAAGATGGACCTGAGTGACATGCCCGCCGATGGCACCACCGGCCATGAATACGACGGCATCCGCGAATACAACAACCCGCTGCCGCGCTGGTGGCTGGCATTGTTCTGGATCACCATCGTGTTCGGCGTGGCCTATCTCGTGCTGTACCCGGGCATGGGCAAGTTCGCAGGCACCCTGGGCTGGACCTCCGCCGGCGAGCATGCCGGCGAAGACCAGCGCTTCCAGGAACAGTACGGCGCGCTGTATGCCGGCTTTGCACAGACCCCGGTGACCGCGTTGATGAAAGACGAGCGCGCGATGCAGATCGGCGCCCGCCTGTTCGCCAACAATTGCGCGGCCTGCCACGGCACCGACGCACATGGCGCGCGCGGCTTCCCCAACCTGACCGACAGCGACTGGCTGTGGGGCGGCACGCCGGAAGCCATCCATGAAACGCTGATGAACGGCCGCACCGGCAACATGCCGGCCTTCAAGGACGCGTTCGGCGAACAGGGCGTGAAGGAAGTCACTGCCTATGTGCTGACGCTCTCAGGACGCGAGGCCGATCCGGCGCTGGCCCAGGCTGGCCAGGGCCGCTTCGCGGTCTGCTCGGCCTGCCATGGCGCCGACGGCCGCGGCAACCCGATGCTGGGCGCGCCCAACCTCACCGACAAGGTGTGGCTGCACGGCGCGAGCGAAGGCGCCATCATGAAGACCATCATGGAAGGCCGCGTGAACCAGATGCCGGCACAGGGGCCGATCCTCGGCGCCGAGCGCGTGCACCTGCTCACGGCCTACGTGCTGTCGCTCGCCGAAAAGGAAAAACCGTAACGCCCGGTGAACCCTCTCCCCATGCATGGGGAGAGGGTTGGGGTGAGGGGTAACCCAGGCCCGGGGACAACAGCCGCCAAAGGAAACAACGTTAAGCGAAAAGACCCACAAGCAACCGTGCGAATAAATTCGCACCTACAACGGAGCCAGCACCGCAAACGGCATGAACCACCACCCGTACCGTAACGACAGAGTGCATCGACAAGCCGCCGGCCGCGACGGCTTCTCCATCCACTTTGAGGCCCTCCCGCCAGGGAGAGGCATGCCATGACCGAGCCCAACGACGCCTCGCGCAAGATTCCCTTGCGCGACACCTCGCCCGCGCCCCACGCCACCCCCTCGCCCGCCGATCCGGTGCGCGTGCATGCCCCCAACAGCGTCAGCCTTTACGCCAAGCGCGAAAAAATCCACGCCCGTTCCATCAGCGGCTTCTTCCAGAACCTGCGCGTGCTCACCATCTGGGTGACCATGGCCATCTTCCTGCTGCTGCCCTGGGTCACCTGGGACGGCCGCCAGGCACTGCTCTTCGACCTGCCGGAGCGCAAGTTCTACATCTTCTGGTGGACCTTCCTGCCGCAGGACTTCTTCTTCCTGTCCTGGCTGCTGATCATCGCCGCCTTCAGCC
>DAIRDY010000139.1:0-6199 GCA_036795935.1 Moraxellaceae bacterium
CCGGAGAACTCGTGCGGATAGCGGTGGCGCACGGCCGGGTCCAGGCCGACGTCGTGGAGTGCGGCAATCACGGCCTGCTCGCGCGCGGTGGCCGGTACGCCATGCACCTCCAGTCCCTCGCCGATGATTTCCGCCACGCTCATGCGCGGGCTCAGGCTGCCGTAAGGGTCCTGGAACACGATCTGCAGCTCGCGGCGCAGCGGACGCAGTGCCTTCTGCGGCAGTGTCAGCAGTTCCTGTCCCATGAACACGATGCGGCCGGTGGCCGGCGTCAGGCGCAGCACGGCCTGGGCCAGCGTGGTCTTGCCGGAGCCGGACTCGCCGACAATGCCCAGTGTCTCGCCGGCGCGCAGCGCGAAGGACACATCGTCAATGGCGCGGATGTAGTCATGGGTGCGGCCGAACAGGCCGCGGCGCAGCGGGAACCAGATGCGCACGCCATCCGCCGTGAGCAGTGCGGGTGCATCCGCCGGCAATGCTGCCGGCCGGCCTTCCGGCTCGGCGGCCAGCAGCAGGCGGGTGTAGTCGTGGCCGGGCGCGGAAAACAGCGTGGCCGTGTCGGCACTTTCCACGATGCGTCCGGCCTGCATCACCGCGACATGGTCGGCAAAGCGGCGCACCAGCGACAGGTCGTGCGAGATCAGCAACACGGCCAGCCCCAGCCGCTGCTGGAGGTCGCGCAGCAGGCAGAGGATCTGTTCCTGCAGTGTCACGTCCAGCGCTGTCGTGGGCTCGTCGGCAATCAGCAGGCGCGGATTGTTGGCCAGCGCCATTGCGATCATCACGCGCTGGCGCTGGCCCCCGGAAAGCTCGTGCGGGTAGCTGCCCAGACGCTTTTCCGGCGCGGGAATACCGACCAGGTTCAGCAGTTCGAGAATGCGCGCACGCGCCGCACTGCGCGACAGCCCCTGATGCAGTGCCAGTGTTTCACCGATCTGCTTTTCCACCGTATGCAGCGGATTCAGCGAGGTCATGGGCTCCTGGAAGATCATGCCCACGGCACGGCCGCGCAAGGCGCGCAGGCGGGCTTCGCCGGCACTGCTGATGTCTTCGCCCTCAAGCAGCACCTGGCCGCTGACACGGGCATGCGGGGGCAGCAGGCGCAGCACGGCATGCGCGGTCAGCGACTTGCCGGAGCCGGACTCGCCGACCAGCGCCAGCATCTGGCCGGCGTCGATGCGCAGGCTGGCCGAGCTGACCGGCATCGTGGCGGCGGCGCCATCACCGAAGCGGATGCCGAGGTCGCGGATTTCGAGGACGGGCGTTGTCATGTCAGGCCTGCTTGCGCGGATCGAAGGCATCGCGTGCCGCTTCGCCGATGAACACCAGCAGCGTCAGCATCACCGACAGCGTGACGAAGGCCGAGAGGCCGAGCCAGGGCGAGGTCATGTTGTTCTTGCCCTGTGCCACCAGCTCGCCCAGCGAGGCCGAGCCTGGCGGCAGGCCGAAGCCGAGGAAGTCCAGTGATGTCAGTACACCGATGGCGCCGGTGAAGATGAAGGGCAGGAAGGTAAGGGTGGACACCATCGCATTCGGCAGCATGTGCCGGAACATGATGCGTGCATCGCTCATGCCGAGTGCGCGTGCCGCGCGCACATATTCCAGATTGCGGGCGCGCAGGAATTCGGCGCGCACCAGTCCGGTTAGCTCGGTCCAGCTGAACAGCAGCATCAGGCCGAGCAGCCACCAGAAGTTCGGCTCCACGATGGAGGCCAGGATGATGAGCATGAACAGTACCGGCAGGCCTGACCAGACCTCGATGAAGCGTTGCCCTGCCAGATCGACCCAGCCGCCGTAATAGCCCTGCAGCGCACCGGCAATGATGCCGACCACCGAACTGCCCACAGTCAGCAGCAGCGCGAACAGCACCGACACGCGGAAGCCGTAGATGATGCGCGCCACCACGTCGCGGCCCTGGTCGTCGGTGCCCAGCCAGTTCTCGGGCGAGGGGGGCGCCGGCGCCGGCACCGGCAGGTCGTAGTTGATGGTCTGGTAGCTGAAACGCACTGGCGGCCACAGCATCCAGCCGTCCTTGCCGATCAGCGCCTGCACATAGGGATCGCGGTAGTTGGTGGCGGAGTCGAAGCTGCCGCCGAAGGTGGTTTCCGGATACTGCTTGAGCACGGGCACATAAAGTTGGCCCTGGAAGCCGACCAGGAGCGGCCGGTCATTGGCCAGGAATTCGGCGAACAGGCTGATGCCGAACAGCACGAGGAAAATCCACAGCGACCAGTAGCCGCGCCGGTGCGCCTTGAAATTCTGCCAGCGCCGCTGGTTGAGCGGGGACAGCGCCATCTCAGTGGCTCCGGCTGGCAAAGTCGATGCGCGGATCGACCAGGGTATAGACAATGTCGCTGACGATCTTCAGCAACAGGCCGAGCAGCGTGAAGATCCACAGTGTGCCGAAGATCACCGGGTAATCACGCTTCAGCACGGATTCAAAGCTGAGCAGGCCGAGGCCGTCCAGCCCGAAGATGTTCTCGATCAGCAGCGAGCCGGTGAAAAACACGCCGATCAGCGTCGCCGGCAGGCCGGCAATGATGATCAGCATGGCATTGCGGAAGACGTGGCCATACAGCACCTGGCGCTCGTTCAGCCCCTTGGCGCGCGCCGTCATCACGTACTGCTTGCCGATCTCGTCGAGGAAAGAGTTCTTGGTGAGGATGGTCAGCGTGGCAAAGCCGCCGATGCTGAGGCAGAGCGTGGGCAGCGTCATATGCCAGGCATAGTCGGCGAGCTTGCCGAAGAAGGAGAGGCTCTCGAAGTTTTCCGAGGTCAGGCCCTGCATCGGAAACCATTGCCAGTAGCTGCCGCCGGCAAACAGCACGATGAGCAGGATGGCGAACAGGAAACCCGGGATGGCATAGCCGACGATGATGACCGAGCTGGTCCAGACATCGAAATGGCTGCCGCTGTGCAGCGCCTTGCGGATGCCGAGCGGGATGGAGGCCAGATAGATGATCAGTGTGCTCCACAGGCCGAGTGACACCGAGACCGGCAGCTTCTCTGCAATCAGGTCGATGACGCGGGTATCACGGAAGAAGCTGTTGCCGAAATCAAAGCGCAGGTAGTTGCCGAGCATGATGAGGAAGCGTTCGCCGGCCGGCTTGTCGAAGCCGTACTGGCGCTCGATTTCGGCAACCAGTTCCGGTGACAGGCCCTGCGCGCCACGGTAGTGGCTGTCGCCGGAAGAGGCATTGCTGCTGGCCACGAATTCGCCGCCGCCACTGCCCATGCGCGCGCCGGCCGAGCCGTCCAGTCCCTGCAGTCGTGCCAGCGTCTGTTCCACCGGGCCGCCGGGGGCGGCCTGGATGACGGCGAAATTGATGACCAGAATGCCGAGCAGTGTCGGCACGATTAGCAGCAGGCGGCGGAGCAGGTAGGCACTCATGCGGGCAGGGTGTCGGTCTGGTTACTGGCGGCGGTTGCCCTGCGCGGCACGCACGCGTGTGAGCTTCTGCGGGTTGACCCACCAGGTGTCGAAGCCGAGCGCATAGCGCGGCGTGGTGGCCGGGCGTTCGAGGAAGTCCCAGTAGGCAATGCGGTAGGCATTCACGTGATAGTGCGGAATCACGTAATGGTTGGCCAGCAGCACACGGTCGAGCGCGCGTGCCGCCGTGACCAGCGCTTCGCGACTGGGGGCGCCGACAATATGGTCCACGAGGCGGTCAATGGCGGGGCTTTTGATGCCGATGACGTTACGGCTGCCCTGCATGTCGGCGGCCTGGCTGCTCCAGAAGTCGCGCTGTTCGTTGCCGGGAGACTGGGACTGGCCGAAACTGACCACGGTCATGTCGTAGTCGAAGCGGCGCATGCGTTCGATGTATTGCGAGACATCGACAATGCGAATACGCATGTCGATGCCAAGACGGGTCAGGTTCTGGCGGAAAGGTTGAACGATGCGCTCGAACTCTGGCTGCGCCAGCAGCATCTCGAAAACGAAGGGCTGGTTCTGTGCATTCACCAGCTTGCCGTCTTTCATGGTCCAGCCGGCACTGGCCAGCAGTTGCTGGGCTTTCAGCAACTGGGCACGGGCATTGCCTGAACCGTCAGTTTTCGGCGGCGCCTGCACCGGGCCGAACACGGTAGCCGGCAGGTCCTTGCGCAGAGGTTCCAGCAGTGCGAGCTCTGCCGCCGACGGTGCGCCGCTGGCGCCCAGCTCGCTGTTGGAGAAATAGCTGCCGGTGCGGATGTAGGCCATGTTGAACAGGTTGCGGTTGCTCCACTCGAAGTCGAAGGCAAGACCGAGTGCCTCGCGCACGCGCACATCCTGGAAAAAGCCCCGGCGCAAGTTGAAACCGAAGCCCTGCATGCCGCTGGAGTTCTGGTGTGGCTGCTCCACTTTTTTCACAAGGCCGTTGCGCATGGCCGGGAAGTTGTACTCGGTGGCCCAGGTCTTGGCGCGGTTCTCGGAACGGAAATCGTACTGGCCGGCCTTGAAACCTTCGAAGGCGACAGTGGTGTCACGGTAGTAGACAGTGGTGATGCTGTTGAAATTGTGCAGGCCGCGATTCACCGGCAGGTTACGCCCCCAGTACTCGGGGTTGCGCGTGTAGGTGATGCTGCGTCCGGCATCCACCCGGCTGATGACATAGGGGCCGCTGCCGACCGGAATGTCCAGCGTGGTGCTGTCGAACTTGCGCTTTTCCCAGTAGTGCTTCGGCAGGATGGACATCTCGCCGACAATCAGTGGCAGCTCGCGGTTGGAGGCGTCGCGGAAACTGAATTTCACGCGTCGTGCATCCAGTGCCTCCACCTTCACCACGTCCTTGAAATAGTTCTTGTAGGAGGGGTCGCCCTCCTTGCGGATGATGTCGAAGGTGAACACCACGTCGGCGGTGGTCACCGGTTTGCCATCGGAGAAACGGGCCGCCGGATTGAGGTGATAGGTGATCCAGGAGGCATCGGCCGGATCGCGCTCGATCTTCTCCGCAAGCAGGCCATAGCGGGTGAATGGTTCGTCCAGCGAGGCAGTGGTCAGGCTGTCATAGATGCGGGTGACATCGGCGGCCGAGCCACGGTTGATGAAGGGGTTCAGGCTGTCGAAGCTGCCAAGTGCATACAGGCGGATGTCGCCGCCCTTGGGCGCGGCGGGATTGGCATAGGCAAAGGCGGTGAAGCCGGCCGGGTAGCGCGGGTTGCCGTGCAGGCTGATGGCGTGGCTGGTTTCGACGGCGGCTTCGAGCGGCAGGGCGACGGCCAGGAGCAGGGCAGCGGAAAAACGGCGCAGTGACGGCAGCATCAGCGAAATCCTTGCTTGTGGTCAGGGTCGGTGGATTGTGCCCCAGCTGTTGCCGAAATGTGCTGGCAATCGGTTAACGCGTCGCCCTTTTTTGCCCGCCCGTCACAGGCTGTTGTTGCGGCCGCTGCGGCCGCCGGCGACATAGATCACCAGGCCCTGGCCCGGGCGTATGGTCTGGCTGGCGCCGTTCCAGCGCTTGATCTGCTGCACGCTGACGTTATAGCGCTGGCCGATGGAGTAGAGCGTGTCGCCGGGCTGCACGCGGTAGCGGATGCGCTGGGCATTGCCATCGGCTGCCTTGCCGCGGGCTGCCGTATTGCTGGTGCGCGACCCGCTGTGCGCGGGTGCGGCCTTGCCGGAGGTAACGGTCAGCTGCTGGCCGATGCGCAGGTGGGCGCTGGTTTTGATGCCGTTGCGACGCGCCAGTTCGGCGGTGCTCACGCCGTGGCGGCGGGCCACGGCCGAGAGCGTGTCGCCCTTGCGCACGGTGTAGCGCACGGTACGCGTGCTGCTGCCGGCCTTCTGCTGGATCTGGTTCATGCGCTGTTCGTGGCTCAGCACATAGGCATCGCTGCTCGCTCGCGGGCGGCTGATGAGCAGGGTCTGCCCAGGGCTCAGCGTATCGCTCTTGAGGTCGTTGAGGCGGCGCACCTCGGCGGCAGTGAGTTCGAAGCGGCGTGCAATGCCGAACAGCGTGTCGCCAGGCTCGACCACATATTCTTCGGTGAACACGCGCTCGGGTGCCGGCAGCGAGGCAATTTCCACCTCGAAGTCCATGGGCAGCGAGGCCGGCACCAGCAGGCGGTGCGGGCCTTCCGGGTCGGTGGCCCAGCGGTTGAAGCCGGGGTTGAGCTGGTACAGCTCCTTGGTGGAGACGCCGGCGATTTCCGCCGCCGCCACGAGGTCGATCTGGCCGGCAGTGGCAATCTCGCGGAAATAGGGCTGGTTCAGTACCGG
>DAIRDY010000140.1:0-4389 GCA_036795935.1 Moraxellaceae bacterium
GCTCGCCATGGTGTTCACCCTCCGTAGGAATGCGTCAGGAAACCCTGAGAACGCGCCGTGCCCCTGCCCCTCTCTGGCGGCAGGGGGCGCTGCAGCAGGCGGCGGATTCTAACGGCTGCTGCTTCTTTTTATTCAGTCCGCAACGGCAACCGGCACCGTTTCAGCGGGCAGCGCCAAGGGCCTGCCTGCCGCCATCCTGCCCCAGCCACCAGTAAAAACCAAGCGCTTGCTTTGTGCCGGTGCCGGCAGTAAGGTTGGGCCCACTTCCGGCTACAGGGTCCCGCCGCCATGTCCTCCGACCTCAACCGCCCCGTCCGCATCGGCTGTGCCTCCGGCTTCTGGGGCGACACCAATACCGCCGCCTTCCAGCTCGTGAAGATGGCCGAGATCGACTACCTCGTCTTCGACTACCTGGCCGAGATCACCATGTCGATCATGGCCGGGGCGCGCCTGAAAGACCCCCAGGCCGGTTACGCGACCGACTTCGTCACCCGCGTCATGCAGCCACTGATCCGCGACATCGCCGACAAGAAGATCAAGGTGGTGAGCAATGCCGGCGGCGTGAACCCGCTGGCCTGCCGCGACGCGCTGAACAAGGTGATTGCCGACGCCGGCCTCAGCCTGAAAGTGGCCGTCGTGCTGGGCGATGACCTTGCCCCCCGCCAGCAGGAATTCCGCGACGCAGGCATCACCGAGATGTTTTCGGGCGCCGCCATGCCGGCGCAGCTGGCCAGCATGAATGCCTACCTGGGCGCCGTGCCCGTCCGCGATGCGCTGGCCGCCGGGGCCGACATCGTGATCACCGGACGCGTGGTGGACTCGGCCGTGGTCATCGGCCCGCTGCTGCATGAATTCGGCTGGGCACTGGACGACTACGACAAGCTCGGCCAGGCGGCACTCGCCGGCCACATCATCGAATGCGGCGCGCAGTGCACCGGCGGCAACTTCACCGACTGGGAGAGCGTGCCCGGCTACGAAAACATGGGCTTCCCCATCATCGAAGTGAGCAGCGACGCCAGCTTCGTGGTGACCAAGCCGGCCGGCACCGGCGGCCTGGTGAGCCCGGCCACCGTCGGCGAGCAGATCGTCTACGAGATCGGCGATCCGCAGTCCTACCTGCTGCCCGACGTCACCGCCGATTTCTCGCAGGTCCGCCTCGAGCAGGTGGGCGAGCACCGCGTGCGCGTGACCGGCGCCCGCGGCCGCGCCCCCACCGACCGCTACAAGGTCAGCGCCACCCATGCCGACGGCCACCGCGTGACGGTGAGCTTCATGATTGGCGGCATGGACGCGAAGCGGAAAGGCGAGCGCGTGGCCCAGGCCATCCTCACCAAATGCGAGCGCGTGCTGATGATGCGCGGCGCGCCCGGCTTCACCGCGAAATCCGTGGAAATTCTCGGCACCGAAACCACCTATGGCGCGCATGCCCGTCACGCCGACACCCGCGAAGTCGTCGTGAAGATGGCGGTGACGCATCCGGTGAAGGAGGCCTGCCTGTTCTTTGCCTCGGAAATTGCACAGGCCGCCACCGGCATGGCGCCCGGCATCACCGGCATTGTCGGCGGCCGGCCCAAGGCCTCGCCGGTGGTCAAGCTCTGGTCCTGCCTGGTGCCGAAGACCGCGCTCGCCGTGGCGATTGACCTGGATGGCGAACGCCGCGCGGTGGCGATCCCGGCCGGCAGCGCAGCCGCGCTGCCGGCGCCGCTGCAGGCCGGCCCGGTGGCGACACTCGACGACAGCGAAACCGACGTGCCGCTGGTGCGCCTGGCCTGGGGCCGCAGCGGCGACAAGGGCAACGCCTCGAACATCGGCGTCATCGCCCGCCGCCCGGAATACCTGCCCTACATCCGCGCCGCACTGACCGAAAGCGCCGTTGCGCAATGGATGGCGCACGCGCTCGACGGTGATAACAGCACGGTGAGCCGCTTCGAACTGCCGGGCCTCCATGCGCTCAACTTCCTGCTCACCAATGCGCTCGGCGGCGGCGGCATCGCCAGCCTGCGCATCGACCCGCAGGGCAAGGCCTTTGCGCAGCAGTTGCTGGAAATGCCGGTCAGGATTCCGGCCGCACTGCTGGATTAAACCCATCGCTGCATTCCCTGCTCCATCGGGAGAGGGAGAAAAGGAAAACGTCCATGAAATACCAGTCGCAATTCCATCCCGAAGCCTTCAGGGACAAGGTTGTCATCGTCACCGGAGGTGGCTCCGGCATCGGCCGCTGCACCGCACATGAGCTCTCCGCACTGGGCGCACAGGTGGTCATCACCGGTCGCAAGCAGGAAAAGCTGGACAATGTCGCGCGCGAAATCCGCGAAGACGGCGGCAAGGTGCATACCCTGGTCTGCGACATCCGCAAGGAAGAGGAAGTGAAGGCGACGATTGCCGCCGTGCTCGCCGAATTCGGCAGGATCGACGGCCTCGTCAACAATGCGGGCGGACAGTTCCCGGCACCACTGGAAATGATTTCGGCCAACGGCTTCGAGGCGGTGGTGCGCAACAACCTGTTCGGCACCTTCCTGATGATGCGCGAAGCCTACAACCAGTGGATGAGCCAGCACGGCGGCGCCATCGTCAACATGACGGCCGACATGTGGGGCGGCATGCCCGGCATGGGCCACTCCGGTGCCGCCCGCGCCGGTGTCGACAACCTGACCAAGACGGCCGCCGTGGAATGGGCGAAGTCTGGCGTGCGCGTGAACGCGGTGGCCCCGGGCTGGATCATGTCTTCCGGCATGGACACCTACCAGGGCGACTTCGCCAAGCACGTGATTCCCATGCTGGCCAGCAAGGCCCCCCTCAAGCGCATGGGCACCGAATCCGAAGTATCCAGCGTGATCTGCTTCCTGCTTTCGCAGGGCGCGGCCTATGTCTCCGGCGTCACCGTGCGCATCGATGGCGCCGCCTCGCTTGGCACTCCCATTTTTGCGCTGGCCGACCACAAGAACTCCGAGGCCTACAACGGCTTTCACCGTGCCTTCATCCCCGATGTGCTGAAGGGAGTGGAATAAATGCCCGTCATCGAATCCGCCGTCGACCGTCACGGCGAGGAATTCCGCCGCAACGCCGAGGCACTGGAAAAGACCATTGCCGAGATGCGCGCCATCCAGCAGAAGGTGGTCGAAAAGTCTTACGAGGCCCGCCCCAAGTTTGAAAAGCGCGGCCAGGTGCTGCCGCACGAACGCGTGCAACTCTTGCTCGATCCCGGCTCGCCTTTTGTCGAGCTCTGCGGGCTGGCGGGCTACCAGATGCACGACGACAAGGACGGCTCCGATGCCGGCGGCGGCATCATTGCCGGCATCGGTTTTGTCAGTGGCGTGCGCTGCCTGGTTACCGCCAGCAACAGCGCCATCAAGGGCGGCACCATCTCCCCGGCCGGCCTGCAGAAGACGCTGCGCCTCCAGCAGATCGCGCTGGAGAACCGGCTGCCGCTGGTCACCCTGGCCGAAAGCGGCGGCGCCAACCTGAACTACGCCGGCGAGATCTTTGTCGAAGGCGCACGCACTTTCGCCAACCAGGCGCGCCTGTCTGCGGCCGGCATTCCCATGCTCTCCGTGGTGCACGGCAATGCCACCGCCGGCGGCGCCTACCAGCCCGGCCTCTCCGATTATGTGGTCGTGGTGCGCAAGCGCTCGCAGATGTTCCTTGCCGGCCCGCCTCTCCTGCTCGCTGCCACCGGTGAAGTGGCCACCGAGGAAGCGCTGGGCGGCGCTGAAATGCATGCGCAGGTGGCCGGCACCGCCGAATACCTGGCCGAGAACGATGCCGACGGCATACGCATGGCGCGCGAGATCATGGCCTTGCTGAACTGGCGCGAAACCACGCCGGCCGTCGGGCGCGACTATGCCGAGCCGCTCTATCCTGCCGACGAGCTGCCCGGCCTCGTGCCCGCCGACCCGAAAAAACCCTTCGACATGAAGGAAGTGATCGCACGGCTGGTCGACGGCTCCGACTTCCTCGAATTCAAGAACGAATACGACAGCCAGACGGTGTGCGGCTGGGCGCGCATTGCCGGCTTCGTCATCGGCATCATCACCAACAACGGCCCGATCACGCCGCAGGGCGCAGCCAAGGCCTCGCAGTTCATCCAGCTCTGCGACCAGACGCAGCGTCCGCTGCTGTTCCTGCACAACACCACCGGCTTCATGGTAGGCACCGACTCTGAACAGAACGGCGTGATCAAGCACGGCTCGAAAATGATACAGGCGGTGGCGAATGCCCGCGTGCCGAAGATTTCGCTGGTGGTGGGCGGCTCCTATGGCGCGGGCAACTACGCCATGTGCGGCCGCGGCCTGGACCCGCGCTTCATCTTCGCCTGGCCCAACTCGCGCACGGCCGTCATGGGCGGCGCCCAGGCCGGCAAGGTGCTGCGCATCGTCACCGAGGCCAAGC
>DAIRDY010000140.1:4489-6167 GCA_036795935.1 Moraxellaceae bacterium
GTCATGGGCGGCGCCCAGGCCGGCAAGGTGCTGCGCATCGTCACCGAGGCCAAGCAGCGCAAGGCCGGCATCGAGGTCAACCCGCAGATGCTGGACTTCATCGAGCAGAGCACGGCCATGAAGCTGGATGCGCAGTCCACCGCCCTGTTCAACACCGCCCATCTGTTCGACGACGGTCTCATTGACCCGCGCGACAGCCGGCGTTTACTCGTGTTCCTGCTGCAGACGATCCATGAAGGCGAGCAGCGCCAACTCACCCCCAACAGCTTCGGTGTGGCGCGTTTCTAGCGCTGATACACACGCCGCAGCCATCACCACGCAACGTCGAAGGAAAACACCATGAAATTTACCCAGGAACACGAAGAACTCCGCCGCACCGCCCGCCAGTTCGTGGAAAAGGAAATCAACCCGAATGTCCGTGAATGGGAAGAAAACGGCCCCTTCCCCGCCCATGAGCTGTTCAAGAAGATGGGCAACCTTGGCCTGCTCGGCATCTGCAAGCCGGTGGAATACGGCGGCATGGGCCTCGACTACTCCTACAACCTGGTGGTGGCCGATGAAATCGGCCGTGCCGGCTGTGGCGGCGTGCCGCTGGCCATCGGCGTGCAGACCGACATGGCCACCCCCGCCCTCGCCCGCTTCGGCTCCGACGAGCTGAAGCGCGAGTTCCTCGCCCCGGCCATCGCCGGCGACTTTGTCGCTGCCATCGCCGTCTCCGAGCCGCATGCGGGCTCCGATGTCGCCGCCATCAAGACCACGGCCAAGAAGGATGGTGACGACTACGTCATCAACGGCACCAAGATGTGGATCACCAATTCCACCCAGGCCGACTTTTTCTGCCTGCTCGCCAACACCTCCGACGACAAGCCGCATTTCAACAAGTCGCTGATCGTGGTGCCGGCCAAGACCCCTGGTATCAGCTTCTCGGAAAAGCTGGACAAGCTCGGCATGCGCTCCTCCGACACGGCACAGGTGTTCTTCGACAATGTGCGCGTGCCGCAGCGCAACCGCATCGGCGCCGAAGGCATGGGCTTCATGATGCAGATGATGCAGTTCCAGGAAGAACGCCTGTGGGGCGCCGCCAATGCACTCGGCGGCCTGCAGACCGTGATTGACGCCACCATCGAGTACTGCCGCCAGCGCACGACCTTCGGCCAGCCGCTGATCGACAACCAGGTCATCCATTTCCGCATGGCGGAGCTGCAGACCGAGGTCGAGTGCCTGCGTGCACTGGTCTACCAGGCCACGGAAGCCCATATCGCCGGCGAGGACGTGACCAAGCTGGCCTCCATGGCCAAGCTCAAGGCCGGCCGTCTGGTGCGTGAAGTATCCGACTCCTGCCTGCAGTACTGGGGTGGCATGGGCTTCATGTGGGAAAACCCGGCCGGCCAGCTCTACCGCGACGGCCGTCTTGCCTCCATCGGCGGTGGCGCCGACGAAATCATGCTCGGCATCATCTGCAAGCTGATGAACATCCTGCCCGGCAAGAAAAAGAAGGCGGAGTGAAGCGACATCCCTGCATCGGCAGGGACCTCGCGCCGCTGCACCCTTGAATTGAGGTACTGGATCCCCGCCTGCGCGGGGATGACGGGAGTAAAACAATGACCCTGCCCACCACCGACACCTTGCTGCTGCGCGAAGACGGCTTCGTGCTGCACGTCACGCTGAACCGGCCGGA
>DAIRDY010000141.1:0-6151 GCA_036795935.1 Moraxellaceae bacterium
GGAAGTTCCGGTCGCTTTCGCGATCAGACCAGCTTTTCCAGCTGCGGCACGATGTCGAACAGGTCGCCAACAATGCCGTAGTCAGCCACGGAGAAGATGGGCGCTTCTTCATCCTTGTTGATGGCCACGATCACCTTGGAGTCCTTCATGCCGGCCAGGTGCTGGATGGCACCGGAGATGCCAACGGCCACATACAGCTGCGGGGCCACGACCTTGCCGGTCTGGCCGACCTGCATGTCGTTGGGCACGAAGCCGGCGTCGACGGCAGCGCGCGAGGCACCGACGGCAGCGCCCAGCTTGTCGGCCAGCGCATAGAGGATCTTGAAGTTGTCACCGTTGCCCATGCCGCGGCCGCCGGAGACGACGATCTTGGCGCCGGCGAGTTCCGGACGGTCGGACTTGGCCAGCTCTTCACCAACAAACTTGCTGTTGCCGGCGTCCTTGGCCACGGCCACGGCTTCCACGGCAGCGGAACCACCGGTGGCGGCAGCAGCGTCGAAACCGGTCGGGCGCACGGTCAGCACCTTGATGGCGTCAGTCGCCTGCACGGTGGCGATGGCGTTGCCGGCATAGATCGGACGCTCGAAGGTGTCGGCCGAGATCACCTTGGTGATTTCGGACACCTGGTTCACGTCGAGCAGGGCAGCCACGCGCGGCAGGAAGTTTTTGCCGTTGGTGGTGGCGGGCGCCAGGATGTGGCTGTAGCCCTTGCCGAGTTCGGCGACCAGGGCGCTGACGTTTTCGGCGAGCTGGTGGGCGTAGGCGGCGTTGTCCGCCACCAGCACCTTGGCCACGCCTTCGATCTTGGCAGCAGCGTCGGCAGCACCCTGGCAACCGGCACCGGCGACCAGCACGTGGATGTCACCACCGATGGCGCGGGCCGCGGTGATCGTGTTGAGCGTGGCGCCCTTGAGGGAGGCGTTGTCGTGTTCGGCGTAGACGAGAATGCTCATGTTCAGATCACCTTGGCTTCGTTCTTCAGCTTTTCAACGAGTTCTTCAACGGTCTTGACCTTGATGCCGGCCTTGCGCTCCGCCGGCGGCTCGACCTTGAGGGTCTTCACGGTGGCCAGCGTGCTCACGCCGAAATCGGCCGGGGACTTGGTGTCCAGCGGCTTCTTCTTGGCCTTCATGATGTTGGGCAGAGAGGCATAGCGCGGCTCGTTCAGGCGCAGGTCGGTGGTGACCACGGCCGGGAGGCTGAGCTCCACGGTCTGCAGGCCGCCGTCGATTTCACGGGTGACCTGGGCCTTGCCGCCTTCCACCTTGACCACGGAGGCGAAGGTGCCCTGGGCGAAACCGCCGAGCGCGGCCAGCATCTGGCCGGTCTGGTTGTTGTCGCCGTCGATGGCCTGCTTGCCGAGGATGATCAGCTGGGGCTGTTCGGCATCAACGATGCCCTTGAGGATCTTGGCGATGGCGAGCGGCTGGGCTTCGTCATCGGTCTGCACGAGGATGGCGCGGTCGGCACCGAGGGCGAGCGCGGTACGCAGCTGTTCCTGGGCAGTGGCCGGACCGACGGTGGCGACCACGATCTCGGTGACGATGCCCTTCTCTTTCAGGCGCACGGCTTCTTCGACGGCAATCTCGTCGAACGGGTTCAGCGCCATCTTGACGTTGGCGAGCTCAACGCCGGTCTTGTCCGCCTTGACGCGAACCTTCACGTTGTAGTCAACAACGCGTTTGACAGCAACAAGAGCCTTCATGGAATCCTCGGCTTAGGTTGATTACGGGGGGAAGCAGGCGCGGGAAAAGGAGCCCCCGGCCCAAAAAGGTGCCGTATCTTGCAGGCTGACCCCGGCGAGGTCAAGTGACGGGCGGACCACAAAAACCCGGGCAAACCCGCCAATGACGAGGCCGCCGGACGGGACGTCGCGGCGGCCTCGGGAGGACGCAGCAGGGCCTTATTTCTGGTGGCGGCTGCGGTTGCCCATGCGGATGCCGGCGGTCATCAGGAACTCGAAGAAATCGTCCGGATCACTGATGAACTTCTGGTAGAACTCCGACTTGCACAGCGCCGAGGCACCGTGGGCCAGCGCCCAGGCGGCGCAGATATGGTATTCGGGCGGCACGTCGGCGAGCTTCTGCTCCTCAATGCGCGCCTTGACGATGCTGGTCAGCTTCTCGAAGTTGGAGGCGCGAATGGCGTGCAGCTTCTCCAGCAATTGCGGCACGGCCTTGTCGGCGGTGAGCTTGGACTCGAGGCGGTCGAACAGCAGGTACTTGTCCGGATCCTGGACGCGGAAGCGGAAGTACTCGCGCATCAGCGCCTCTTTGTCGCCCTGGCCGTCGACGCGGCGGAACAGGTCGGCCAGCTCTTCCTCGTAACGGATCATGAGCAGCAGGTAGATCTCGTTCTTGGTCTCGAAGTGCTTGTAGATGGTGCCTTTGCCGATGCCGACCTTGTCCGCGATCATCTCGACGGTCACCTTGTCCTCACCCATCTCGATGAACAGCTGCAGGGCGCAGTCCAGGATGGCCTGCTCGCGCTGGCGGAACTCGCGCGCCTTCTGGGTGGCCTTGGCCAAGTCACTCATCTTTCTTCCCTCTGTGGTCCGTTCAGGCCCGAACGTGGGGCCGGTTGAAAAACGCGCATTGTCCTGACTTCGCGTTCGCCGGACAAGCGTTGCGGCCAGTATAGGCAATCAATCTCGCCAATGACCACTCAGTCCGTCATAAAGGGCGGATAAGTCGGACAGCAAACAACAGCTTATGAAAAAGCCGTCTAACCCGGAGGCTAGCAAGCCTGGCAAGCCGGCGGAGCTGGACAATACTCAAAGTGCCCTCCGCTGCTGCCGGCCGCTGCTGAACCGGTCCGGCAGGGAGGAAGGCAGTCAGAACATCCCTGATTGGTCTTGACCCGGCATCCCCCCCAGATGCCGGGTTCTTTTTTTGCCCGCCTCAGCCCACGCCGAAGAGCTGCCGGAAATTGGCCGTGGTCTGTGCCGCAATCGCCTCCACCGACACCCCGCGCAGGCCGGCCAGACAGGCCGCCACCTCCGCCACATAGGCCGGCTGGTTGGTCTTGCCGCGATAGGGCACGGGCGCAAGCCAGGGCGAGTCGGTCTCGATCAGCAGGCGGTCGGCCGGCACCTTCTGCGCGACCTCGCGCAGCTCCCTGGCATTGGCAAAGGTCACGATGCCGGAAAACGAGATGTAAAAGCCGAGATCGATGGCCGCCTTCGCCATGTCCCAGTCCTCGGTGAAGCAGTGCAGCACACCGGCAGTGGCGCCCTCCTCCTTCAGGATGGCAATGGTGTCGGCACGCGCCTGCCGCGTGTGCACCACCAGCGGCAGGCCGGTGCGGCGCGCGGCCTCGACATGCTTGCGGAAGCGGCGCTGCTGGTCGGCCGGGCTCTCCTGGTCGTAGTGATAGTCAAGGCCGGTCTCGCCGATGGCCACCACCTTGGGATGCGCCGCCAGCTCGACCAGACGCTCGATCTCCGGCTCCAGCGACTCCAGGTGCAGCGGATGCACGCCCACCGAGGCCGAGACGTCCGGCTGCTGCTCGGCCACGGCCAGCACGGCAGGCAACGACTCCAGATCGACGCCGATGCAGAGGAAGTGCTGCACGCCGGCGGTGCGCGCGCGGGCCAGCACGGTATCAAGGTCGGCCCCCAGCTTGTCGAGCTCGAGACGGTCGAGGTGGCAATGCGAATCAATGAACACGATGAAATCCTGAAAACAAAAGGCCGGCATTGCTGCCGGCCCGGGTTGTCACGCCACAGCGCCTACATGGTGCTGGTCGGACGGTCGGCCTGCAGTGCGCCGGCAAGATAGGTCTCGATCTTGCGGCGGGCCTTGTCGCCCTCTTCGCCCGACAGCTGGATACCGATACCGGCCGCCCGCATGCCCTGCTGGCGCGGATTGATCCACACCACCTTGCCGGTGACGGGAATGCGCTCCGGATCATCCATCAGCGTCAGCAGCACGAACACTTCCTCGCCCAGCTTGCACTGGCGCGTGGTCGGCACGAACAGGCCGCCGCCCTTCACGAACGGCATGTAGGCGGCATAGAGCGCTGCCTTGTCCTTGATGGCCTGGTTGATGATGCCGCCAGCGCGGGGCATGTTCATTGGGCTGACCTCTTTATGGGTGTGGAGTCTCAGGTCGCGGCGCCGTCCACCCAATCGGTGAACACGGCGTCGATCACGGCACTGCCTTGCACATTGCCCGCCAGAAGTCGCTGGCGTTCGGCCAGGCCCTGCCGGAAACGCAGCAGGGCCGCAGGCGAAAGTGCACGTGAAGTTGCGGCGATTATAGGCGCGAGGTCGACGTGTTTGACAACCGCCGCCGCGCCGCTGGCCACCAGCGCCATGTCTTCGCAAAGCGAACCCAGCGCGGTCAGCACATTGTCCGCCCCCAGGCTGTGCCAGCGCTGCGCCACGGCCAGTGCCGCCGCCCGGCGCTGGCGCAGCTGCACCAGGTCCTGCAGCAGCTTCTCGCGGGCCGCGAACCAGTCGCTGTCGCGCAGGGCAAGTGCCGCCAGCGGCGCCCCCTGCGACAACGCCAGCAAGAGCTGCGCGGTGGCATCGTCGCGCACCTGCGGGCGCAACCAGGCCAGTGCCTCGGGCAGTGCCGGCACCGGCATCTTCAGCAACTGGCAGCGGCTGCGCACCGTGGCCGGCAGTGCCATCGGCTGCGGCGTCAGCAGCAGCAGCGCGGTGTCGCGCCCCGGTTCTTCCAGCGTTTTCAGCAAGGCATTCGCCGCCTGTACGTTGAGCAGGTGGGCCGGTGTCACCACCACCACGCGCCAGCCGCCCAGCTGTGCCGACTTGCCGGCGAACTCGACCACCTCGCGCACCTGGTCGACCTTGATCGCCTTTGCCGTCTTGCCGGTTTTTTCGTCCGTCTCGGGCATCAGCCACAGCAGGTCGGGATGGCTGCCGGCCGCCAGCAACCGGCAGCTCTTGCACTGGCCGCAGGCGAGCGCCGCCGGTGTGGGTGCCGGGCACAGCAGGCGCGCGGTCAGTGCGCGCGCAAAACGTTCCTTGCCAATGCCGGACGCGCCCGCCAGCAACAGCGCATGCGGCAGGCGCCCCGTCGTCACCAGCCCCGTCAGGCGTTGCCAGTCGGCCTGTTGCCAGGCGTAGGGATGCAGCGGCCAGGTTGTCGCGGTCTCGCTCATGCGCCCTCTCCGTCCAGCCAGGCATCGAGCACGACACGGATGGCATCCTGCACTTCAGGCAACGGCCGGCCGGCATCAATGACGCGGATGCGGCCCGGCTCGGCGGCGGCACGTGCGCGATAACCGGCGCGCACGCGCTCGAAGAAGGCTTGCTGCTCGGACTCGAAACGGTCTTTCTCGGAACGTGCCGCGGCGCGGGCCAGGCCCTCGGCCACCGGCAGGTCCAGCAGCAGCGTGAGGCCGGGGCGAAGATCGCCCTGCACCAGCGACTCCAGCTCGGCAATGCGCGCCTCGGACTGGCCGCGGCCGGCCCCCTGATAGGCATAGGTGGCATCGGTGAAGCGGTCGCAGAGCACCCAGTCGCCGCGGTCCAGTGCCGGGCGGATCACGCGCGCCAGATGCTGGGCGCGGGCAGCGAACATCAGCAGCAATTCGGCATCGGGGGCCACCGGCTCCTCGCGCGGCTGCAACAGCAAGGCACGGATGTCTTCAGCCAGCGGCGTACCGCCCGGCTCGCGGGTCTGGCACAGCGGCAGGCCGCGCGCGGAAAAATGGTCGGCGATGAAACGCAGGCAGGTGCTCTTGCCCGCGCCTTCCCCGCCTTCGAGGGTAATGAAACGACGCATGCTCATGGACTGGCCGGTGGCGGCGCGGAACGGTAGTCGGCACGCCGCCGCTTCTGGTAGCGCGCCACCGCGCGATTGTGTTCGGCGAGGGTAGCAGAGAAGGCATGCGTGCCGTCGCCGCGTGCCACAAAGAACACAGCCTCGCCCGGCGCCGGATGCAGCGCGGCATGGATGGCGGCACGCCCCGGCAAGGCGATCGGCGTCGGCGGCAGACCGCTGATGGTGTAGGTGTTCCAGGGGGTCGGCCGCAGCAGGTCGGCGCGCGTGATGCGCCCCTGGTAGCGCTCGCCCATGCCATAAATCACGGTGGGATCGGTCTGCAGGCGCATGCCGCGCTGCAGGCGGCGCACGAACACACCGGCAATTTCCGGCCGCTCGTAAGCGACGCCGGTTTCCTT
>DAIRDY010000142.1:0-6047 GCA_036795935.1 Moraxellaceae bacterium
CCATTTTTCCTGGGAGGCCACATCGAAGTAGCCGGCTTCGCCGAGATATTGCAGGTTGGCACTGAAATAGAGGCTTTCGCGCGCATGCTGGCCCAGCCGCTGGTACTCCTCGGGCATGAGCAGGAACCATCCAGCGATCAGCAGCAGCAGGCAAAGCACGAGCAATGCCGGCACGATACGACGAGCACGGGCAAGGTAAAACTGCCATAACGAGAATCGGCCGTGCTCGAGTCCCCCGATGATGATTCCGCTCATCAGGAATCCGGAGATCACGAAAAACACGTCGACGCCGACAAAGCCGCCACTGCTGCCCGGCACGCCGAAGTGGTACAGCATGACCGCGGCCACGGCCCAAGCTCGCAGGCCATTGATGTCGGTACGAAAATCGGTGGGGGCTGGGGAGCGTGCTGGCACAGGGCAATCCGGAGGGTGCGGCGGGTTGAACGGCGCGCCATCGTCGCATAGTTGCCGTCATTTTTTTAGCGGCGTTGCGGTGCACGCTGCCGGTCGACGCAGGTCAGGGCGCAGCCGACCGTCAGCGGTGGGTGATGTGGCCGCAGTGTGTGGGTTCCGCCAGGTCAGCACCGTAGGCGAGATGGAAGCCGACGGTGCCAGAGGGGGGGCGGCGGGGCGATGAGAGGAAGCGGGCCGGCCGCGGCGGCTCAGGGCAGCTGGTGCTTGAGCCAGGCCAGCAGGTCGGTCAGCACCTCGTCGCGGTTGGTTTCGTGCAGCAGGTCGTGGCGCGATTCGGGGTAGAGGCGCAGCGTGACATCGCGGCAGCCGGCGTCCTTCAGCGCACGTGCGAGCTTCTCGACACCGCGGCCCATGTGGCCGACCGGGTCGCACTCGCCGGCAAACAGGTAGACCGGCATGTCGGCGCGCAGGCGGCGCAGGCTGGCCGGGCGGTAGAGCCGGGCCAGGCCCTTGAGGAACTGCTGCCAGTAGCCGTTGGACAGCTGGTAGCCGCAGAGCGGGTCGGCCACGTAGCGGTCGACGAAGGTGGTGTCGCGGCTGACCCAGTCGAAGGCGGTGCGCGGGTTCGGCACGGTCTTGTTGAAGCCGCCGAAGGAGAGGGCGTGGATCAGCGGGCTGCGGCCGTTCGGGCCCTGGCGCCAGGCCTCGAAGCCGGCCAGCCAGCTGGCGGCGGTGGTGAACCAGGAGGGCTCGAAGTTGCTGCCCTCGAGCAGCAGCAGGTTGAGCTGGTCGGGGTAGTGCTGGGCGAAGTCCTGGGCCACGAAGGAGCCCATGCTGTGTGCCAGCACCACCACCGGCAGTTCCGGGTAGCGCCGGTGCAGTTCGGCGTTGACCACGGCCATGTCGTGGCAGACCCCGTCCCAGTGCTGTTGCAGGCTGACATTGCCGAGCGCGCCTTCGGACACCGAGAGGCCGTGGCAGCGGTGGTCGTGGGCGAACACGGCCAGGCCTGCCGCATTCAGCAGCGGCGCCACGTCCTCGTAGCAGCCGCTGTGCTCGGCCATGCCGTGCACGATGTGCACGACGGCGCGCGGGGCGGCCACCGGCCAGTGCCGGCAGGGGATGCGGTGACCGTCACCGGCGGTCAGCCATTCCAGTTCGGGGGCGGGGGACACGGCAGGCTCCGCGTGGCTCAGGGCGAGATTGTTCATTATTCTTCGTCTTCCTCATTACTTCTGCACGGGAGCCGACACGGCATGACAGCAGCCGTTCGTTACCGCATTGGCGCGAGCCGACCCGAGACCCACATTTTCGAGGTGGAACTGACCATCGCCAACCCGGAACCGGACGGGCAGCGCCTTTCCCTGCCGAATTGGATACCGGGCAGCTACATGATCCGTGATTTTTCCCGGCATGTACTCGCGGTGACGGCCGCCGACGGCGAGGGCCGCCCGGTGGCCGTGGCCAAGACCGGCAAATCCGGCTGGCGCTGCGCCCCGGCGGCGGGGCCGCTGACCCTGCGCTACCAGGTCTATGCCTGGGACCTGTCGGTGCGCGGCGCACACCTCGACCAGACCCACGGCTTCTTCAATGGCACCTCGGTGTTCCTGGCCGTGGCCGGGCAGGAGCATCTGCCGCACGAGGTCAGCATGGACCGGCCCGGCGGCGACACCGCCGACTGGCGCGTGGCCACCAGCCTGCCGCGCCTGGGCGCCGCGCCGCTGGGCTTCGGCCGCTACCATGCCGAGAACTACGACGCGCTGATCGACCATCCGGTGGAGATGGGGACTTTCACCCATGGCGGCTTCACCGCCTGCGGTGTCGAGCACGAGGTGGTGATCACCGGCCGTCACCGTGCCGACATGCCCCGGCTGCTGCGCGACCTGGAAAAAATCTGCACCGAGCAGATCCGCTTTTTCGGCGAGCCGGCACCGTTCTCCCGCTATGTCTTCCTGGTGACGGCCGTGGGCAGCGGTTATGGCGGGCTCGAACACCGGGCCTCGACCGCGCTGTTGTGTTCGCGCGACGACCTGCCGCAGGCAGGCGAACCCGAGGCCAATCCCGGCGACCGCTACAAGACTTTCCTTGGACTTTGCAGTCACGAATATTTCCACAGCTGGAACGTCAAGCGGATCAAACCCGCCGTCTTCCTCCCTTATGATCTGCGCGCCGAAACCCATACCCCGCTGCTCTGGGCCTTCGAGGGCATCACCTCGTATTACGACGACCTCATGCTGGCCCGTGCCGGCCTGATTTCGCCGCAGGCCTATCTGGAGTTGCTGGCGCAGCAGATCACGCGTCACCTGCGCACCCCGGGCCGCTTCGTGCAGAGCGTCAGCGAGTCCAGCCTCGATGCCTGGAGCAAGTACTACCGCCAGGACGAGAACTCGCCGAACGCCATCGTCAGCTATTACGTGAAAGGCGCGCTGATCGCGCTCTGCCTCGACCTGCTGATCCGCGACCGCAGTGCCGGCGCGCATTCGCTGGACACACTGATGCAGCGCCTGTGGCGCGACTTCGGTGTCGTCGGGCGCGGCGTGCAGGAAGGCGACATCGAAGCCATTGCCGCACAACTCTGCGGCGAGCCGCTGACCGCGTTCTGGCAGGACGCGCTGCACGGCACGGCGGAGCTGCCGCTCGCGGAACTGCTGTCGGCGCGCGGCGTGCAGTGGACACTGCGCGCCCCCGAAAGTGCCGGCGATGCCGGTGGCAAGCCGGGCAGCGACAGTCGCGTGCGCGCCAGCCTTGGCGCCAAGCTGCAAAACGCCGACGGCGGAGCGCAGTTGCAGGTGGTGTTCACGGGCGGCGCGGCACAGGCCGCAGGCCTGTCCGCCGGCGATGTCATCGTGGCGGTTGACGGCCTGCGCATGAATGTCGCCGCCCTCGAGCGCGTGCTGGCCACGCGCCGGCCGGGCGACCGCCTCGACGTGCATGCCTTCCGCCGCGACGAGCTGATGACCTTCGCGCTCGTGCTGGGCGAGGCGGCTGCCGACACCTGCGTGCTGCAGCTGCCCGACGATGCGGATGCCAGGCACCGGGTGGAGGCATGGATACTGGGCCGCTGAGCAGGCGCCGGCGGCCGGCCTAACAACGACGCAACACACAGCAGGAGCTCACACCATGCAAGCCGATTTCTGGAAGGACAAATATCCCCCCAGTGTTCCCTTCACCATCGACGCCGCTGCTTATTCCTCGGTGGTCGATGTCTTCCATGAGTCGTGCAAGCGCTTCGGCGACAAGCCTGCGTTCAGCAACATGGGCCACACCATCAGCTACCGCGAGCTGGACCGCCTGTCCGCCGCGTTTGCGTCGTATCTGCAGAATGAAACCGACCTGCAGCCCGGCGACCGCATTGCCGTGCAGATGCCCAACCTGCTGCAGTACCCGATAGCCGTGTTCGGTGCGATGCGCGCCGGCCTCGTGGTGGTGAACACCAACCCGCTGTACACCGCCCGCGAAATGCTGCACCAGTTCAACGACTCCGGTGCCAAGGCACTGGTGGCGCTGGCCAATTTCGGCAACCTGGTGCAGGAAGTGGTGCCGCAGACCGGCATCAAACACGTCATCATCACCGAGGTCGGCGATGCGCTGCCCGGTTTCAAGCGCCTGCTCACCAATTTCGTGGTGCGCAAGGTGAAGAAGATGGTGCCGGAATACGACCTGCCGCAGGCCGTGCGCTTTACCGACGTGATTGCCCGCGGCCGTCGCCAGCCGGTGAAGGATGTGCACCCGGTGCGCGACGACATCGCCGTGCTGCAATACACCGGCGGCACCACCGGCGTGGCCAAGGGCGCCATGCTCACCCATGCCAACCTCGTGGCCAACCTGCTGCAGATGAAGGCAGTGCTGACCAACTTCGAGGAAGGCCGCGAGATCATGATCGCGCCCCTGCCGCTGTACCACATCTTTGCCTTCACCGTGTGCTGCCTCGGCATGATGGAAATCGGCGGCCATGCGGTGCTGATCACCAACCCGCGCGACATCCCGGCCTTCGTGAAGGAGCTGGGCAAGTGGAAGTTCACCGCCTTTGCCGGCCTGAACACGCTGTTTGTGGCGTTGATGAACAACCCGGAATTCCGCCAGCTCGATTTCTCTTCGCTGAAGACGACGGCAGCCGGCGGCATGGCCATGCAGCATGCGGCGGCACTGGAGTGGGAACGCATCACCGGTTGCCGCATCAGCGAAGGCTTCGGCATGACCGAAACCTCGCCGGTGGTGTCGATGAACCCGGTGGGCCATGTGCAGCTCGGCACCATCGGCATGCCGGTGCCGAACACGCTGGTGAAGATCACGGGCGAGGACGGCAGCACGCTGCCCATCGGCGAAGCCGGTGAAATCTGCGTCAAGGGTCCGCAGGTGATGAAGGGCTACTGGCAGCGTCCGGAAGCCACGGCGGAAACCATTGATGTCGACGGCTGGCTGAAGACCGGCGACATCGGCATCATCCAGCCCGACGGCTATATCCGCATCGTCGACCGCAAGAAGGACATGATCCTGGTGTCCGGCTTCAATGTGTACCCGAACGAGATCGAGGACGTGGCGGCCTCGCATCCGGGCGTGATGGAAAGCGCCGCCGTCGGCGTGCCGGATGAAAAGTCCGGCGAGGCGGTGAAGCTGTTCGTGGTGAAGAAGGACAAGGCGCTGAGCCAGGAAGACCTGATGGCCCACCTGCGCGCCAACCTTACCGCCTACAAGGTGCCGCGCTACATCGTGTTCCGCGACGACCTGCCGAAGACCAATGTCGGCAAGATCCTGCGCCGCGAGCTGCGCGACAAGTAAGTCGCCTGCCGAAACGAAAACGCCCCGCATTGCGGGGCGTTTTCGTTTCGGGCCGGATGTTCAGCGGCTGGCGGTGCGCGCCGTGCAGTTCAGGAAGCGCGAAGAGGCCAGCCAGTCGCTGTCGGGATAGTAGGAAAACAGCAACTGGCCGCCCTTGAGCGTGTCGATCAGGGGCCGCGCGATGCCGGCGCGCACCGCCGGGCAGCCGTGGCTGCGGCCGAGCCGGCCCAGCTTCTGCATCACGCCGGCATCCACATACGGTGCGCCGTGCATGACGATGGCGCGCTCCCGGGCACGGTCGTTGACGCCGGGCTCCAGGCCGTCGAGGCGCAGCGAATAGCCGTTGCTGCCATGGTAGCTGTCGTCGGTGCGGAACAGGCCGAGGCTGGTGGCGAGACTGCCGAGCTCGTTGGAGAAATGCCGCGTCAGGTTCTCGCCGCTGTTGCGGCCGTGGGCAACCCGTTCGTGAAAGAGCAGCGCGCCGCTCGCGAGGTCGAAGACCCAGAGCCGCTTTTCGGTGGAGGGGCGCGAATAATCGATCACCGCGAGGCGGGCAGGAGCCGCCAGGCCGTCGCCGCGCGCGCAGTGCAGTGCCTGCACGGCCAGTTGCAGCACGCGGGCATCGGCATCGGGGGCGCTGGCCGCCAGGCGCGAGACATCGGCCGCCGCGGCGGGCAGCGCGCACAACCAGGCGAGGGCTAACAACAGGTGGCGCAGGAAGGACGGGGGCATGCAACAGGCTCCTGGGGTGGCCTTCCTGGCAAAACGGGGGCAGCCGCCTTGCCGCAGGCTGCTGACGGCACGCTAGCATTGACCATGGCGCGAGGTCACGACCGTTCGTCCCGTGCCGACGC
>DAIRDY010000143.1:0-4376 GCA_036795935.1 Moraxellaceae bacterium
GTGGTGGCCACCCCGCCCAGCCCCTGCTGCTCCACTTCCAGGTCCAGCCGGCTGTAACGCAGCCCCAGTTCCAGTTCCGCCTTCCCGCCCAGCGCCAGATTGAGCCCCCCGGTGACGCCCGTGGTGAGGCCGCTGTCGCGCGCGCGGCCGAACAGCGGCTGCGCATCGCGCGCCAACCGTCCGAAACCCAGGTCCACGCCAAAGAAGGGGCGCAGGCGATAGCCGGCCTCCGGATTGAAGGCCGGCAGCATCTGCTGGTAGCCCAGCGTCAGCAGGTCGAGGTCGCCGCCGCCGCTGAATTCGTAGCTGGCGCCGCCCAGGCTGAGGCGGGCGCCCTCGGCGCCCGGCGTGCCGGCGCCGACCACCAGCGCCAGCGCCGTGCGCGTGCGCAGGTCGTCGTCATTGACCAGGCTGCCGTTGACGCGTTCTTCGACCGACAGTTGCTGGCGGCCGACCTGGGCGCCCAGCAGCAGTTCGGCATGGGCGCTGGCCGCGCCGAGGGCGAGCAGCAGCGGCAGCGGGAGGTGGCGGATGAGGGTCATGGCATCTCTCCGGTGGCTTCGGGATGCCTGCACTATAGTCATTGCACAGTCCCGGGTAGCGCGGAGGCCGCCCGGCGTCGGAGTGCGCGATGAAAATGCCCGAGGACCTGGCCGCGGCGCGGCCGCGGGAATGGACGAAGCCGGTGGCCAAGGCCCATCCGGACCCGCTGCTCGACTGTCTGGTGGAGTTGGCCAAGCACCACGGCCGGCCGCAGTCGGCCGATGCGCTCACCGCCGGCCTGCCGCTGACCGACCACCGGCTGACGCCGGCACTCCTGCCACGGGCGGCCGCGCGCGCCGGCCTTTCCGCGCGTGTCCGCGCCGAGACGCTGGATGCGGTCGAAACCGCGTTGCTGCCCTGCATCCTGTTGCTGCAGAACAACACTGCCTGCCTGCTCCTGGGCATGGCCGCCGACGGCCGCTTCCGCGTGCTGTTTCCGCAGTCCGGCGGCGCCACCATGATTGCCGGCGACGTGCTGCGCCAGCGCCATGCCGGCCTGGTCGCCTATGTGCAGCCGGAATTCCGTTTCGAGGCGCGCGCCCCGGCCACTGCGCCGCCGTCACGCCGGCACTGGTTCTGGGGCACGCTGCTCGAGGCACGCCCGCTGTACCGCGATGCGCTGCTGGCAGCCATGCTGGTCAACCTGTTCGGGCTGGTGACGCCGCTGCTGACCATGCTGGTCTACGACCGCGTGGTGCCCAACCGTGCACTGGAAACCTTGTGGGTGCTGGTGATCGGTGCCGGCATGGTGATGCTGTTCGATTTCGCGATGCGCCTGCTGCGCGGCTACATCATCGACATCGCCAGCCGGCAGATCGACATCACGCTGTCGGCGCGCATCATGGAGCGCGTGCTCGGCATGTGCCTGCATGCGCGGCCGCGCTCGGTGGGCTCGTTTGCCGCCAACCTGCGCGCGTTTGAAACCGTGCGCGACTTCATTGCCTCGACCACGGCCACGGCGCTCATCGACCTGCCGTTTGCGCTGCTCTTTTTGTTCGTCACGCTGTGGATTCAGCCATGGATGGTGCTGCCGCCCCTGCTCGGCTTTGCCATTGCCGTCGGCTACGGCCTGTTCATCCAGCGCCGCATGCACGAGCTGGCGGAGCTTACGCATCGCGCCTCGGCGCAGCGCAATGCCGTGCTGGTGGAAGGGCTGATCGGCCTCGAGGTGATCAAGACGCTGGGCGCGGAAAGCCAGATGCAGACGCGCTGGGAGCAGAACACGCGCTACCAGTCGGAAATCGGCGCCCGCCTGCGCTTCCTCGCGGCGTCGGCCACCACGGTGACGCAGACGCTGCAGCAGTTCGTGCTGGTCAGCATTCTCGTGCTTGGCGTCTACCAGATCGGTGCCGGCGGCCTGAGCCAGGGCGGCCTGATTGCCTGCGTGATGCTGGCCAGCCGCGCGCTGGCGCCCCTGGCGCAGGTGGCGGCGCTGCTGACGCAGTTCCATGCCGCGCGCACCGCGCTCGAAGGCGTGAGCCAGACCATGGAGCTGCCGCTGGAGCGCGCCGCCGACCGCCAGTTCCTGCACCGGCCGGTGCTGCGTGGCGCCATCGAATTTCGCGATGTCAGCTTCCGCTATCCGCATGCCGCGCTGCCGGCGCTGCAGCATGTGTCGCTGCGCATCCAGCCCGGCGAGAAAGTGGCCATCATCGGGCGCGTCGGTTCCGGCAAGACCACGCTGGAAAAACTCATGCTCGGCCTGTATGCGCCGGAGTCCGGCGCGGTGCTCGTCGATGGCGTCGACGTGCGCCAGCTTGATCCGGCCGAGCTGCGCCGCAACATCGGCTATGTGCCGCAGAACGTGGAGCTGTTCTACGGCACGCTGCGCGAGAACATTGCGCTCGGCACGCCGCATGCCGACGACTGGGACTTGCTGTCGGCCGCGGAAATGGCCGGCATCAGCCGGCTGGCGAATGCGCATCCGCAGGGCTTCGACATGATGATCGACGAGCGCGGTGAATCGCTGTCCGGCGGCCAGCGCCAGGAAATCGCGCTGGCGCGGGCGCTGTTGCGCGATCCGCCCATGCTGCTGCTCGACGAGCCGACCAGTGCCATGGACCACAGCACGGAAGATCAGCTCAAGCAGCGCCTGCGCGAATATCTCAAGGACCGCACGCTGATCCTGGTCACCCACCGCAATTCGCTGCTGGACCTGGTTGACCGGCTGATCGTCATGGACGGTGGCCGCGTGGTGGCCGACGGACCCAAGGCCAAGGTGGTGGCGGCGCTGCAGTCGGGGCAGGTGGGAGGGGCGCGGCCATGAGCGGCAACGGCAATAGCGCACGCCAGAACAACCTGCCGCCGTTGCCGCCGCGCCCGGGCAACGGCAGCCAGAATGGCGGCGGTACATCTGCGGCGACGGGCAATGGCAACGGTCGCAACGCGGCGCCAGCCCTGCCGCCGCCACCGGCGGGGCTGTGGAGCGATGCCGAGTTGCTGCTGAAAAGTCCGCGCGCGGTCTATGCCCGCCGCTTCGTGTGGGCGGTGCTGGCGCTGCTGGTGCTGCTGCTGGTGTGGGCGGCGTTTGCCGAGGTCAACGAAGTGGCGCGTGGCCAGGGGCGTGTCGTGCCGTCCAGCCATGTGCAGCTGGTGCAGAGCCTGGATGGCGGCATTGTCTCGGCCATCCATGTGCAGGAAGGCAGTGTCGTGGAAAAGGGGCAGCTGCTGCTGCGCATCGACCCCACGCGCTTTGCTTCCTCGCTGGAAGAAAATGTCGGCCAGGTGATTGCGCTGCAGGCGCGTGCCGAACGCCTGCGTGCACTGGCGGAAAATCGCGAGTTCAGCCTGCCGGCCGGGCTGGTGAAGCAGTCGCCACAGTTTGCTGCGCAGGAAGAAGCCTTGTTCCGTTCGCGGCGCCAGGAGCTCAACACCAGCATTGCCATCTTTCGCGACCAGCTCACGCAGCGCACGCAGGAACTGAGCGAGGTGATCTCGCGGCGCGACCAGGCCGCGGAAAGTTTCACGCTCACCCAGCGCGAGCTGGCCATGACGCGCAACCTCACCGGCAGCGGCGCGGTATCCGAGGTGGAAGTGCTGCGCCTGCAACGTGATGCCGCACGCTTCCGTGGCGAGCGCGACACCGCCGATGCGCAGATATCACGCCTTGAGTCGGCGGTGAGCGAGGCGCGCCGCAAGCTGAGCGAAGTCGAGCTCGCGTTTCGCAACCAGGCGCGTCTGGAGCTGGCCGAGGTGATGGGCAAGCTGCAAACGCTGCTGGCCGGCAGCGCCGCCCTGCAGGACAAGGTCGACCGCACCGAGGTGCGCGCACCGATGCGCGGCACCATCAAGCGCCTGCATGTCACCACCGTCGGCGGCGTGGTGCAGCCCGGGCGAGACCTGATCGAGATCGTGCCGCTGGACGGCAAGCTGTTGCTGGAGGCGCGCATACAGCCGCGCGACATTGCCTTCCTGTATCCGGGGCAGAAGGCCATGGTGCGTTTCAGCGCCTATGATTTCTCCATCTATGGCGGGCTCGAGGCCACGCTCGAGCACATCTCCGCCGACTCCGTGATCGATGACAAGGGCAATGCGTTCTATGTCGTGCATGTGCGCACGCACCAGGACTGGGTGGGCAGCAAGCAGCAGCCCATCCTGCCCGGCATGGTGGCCGACGTGGACATCCTCACCGGCCGGCGCACCGTGCTTTCCTATTTGCTGAAGCCGGTGCTGCGCGCCCGCAACTACGCCCTGAGTGAGCGCTGAGATGGAAGGCTCCTTGCTGCATGTGCATGTGTATTCGGCCGATGCCGGCGTGCAGGCGCACTGGCGGCACGGGCTGGCCGGGCATTGCCGGCTGCATGTGCATGACAGCTGGCGCAGCGCGCATCCGG
>DAIRDY010000143.1:4476-6032 GCA_036795935.1 Moraxellaceae bacterium
TGCGAGGTGGCGGCGCTGGTGGCCGATGGCGCCTCGAACAAGGAGGCGGCGCGCCGGCTCGGCGTCAGCGAGCGCACCATCAAGGATCATCTCAGCCACATCTTCAGCAAGCTGCATGTGCACGACCGCGTGCAGCTGGCGCTGCATGTGCACGGTGTCGATCACCACGAGGCGCGCTGACGCAGCGGCGGCTCAGCGCCAGCCCGAGGGCTGGCTGGCGCTGCCGTCCGAGGTGGCCGCGGCGCACAGGCGCATGAAATCGGCAAAGGCCTCCGGTGCCAGCGGCCGGCTGTAGGCATAGCCCTGCAGCACGTCGCAGCCGAGGGTGCGCAGCATGTGCACCTGCTCGTCGGTTTCGGCGCCCTCGGCGACCACCGTCAGGTCCAGGCTGTGCGCCATCGCGATGATGGCGGCGGCGATGGCATGGTCGTCCGGCTTCTCGATGTCGTGCACGAAGCTGCGGTCGATTTTCAGCACGTCCACCGGCAAGGTCTTCAGGTAGCTCAGCGAGGAATAGCCGGTGCCGAAATCGTCGATGGCGATGCCGATGCCCATGGCATCCAGCGCGGCGAGCTGGGTGCGGACGCGCTCCGGGTTGTCCATCAGCAGGCTTTCGGTGATTTCCAGCTCGAGCATGGCCGGCGGCAGTCCGTAGCGCTGCAGCGCCGCCTCGAAGCGCGCCGGCAGGTCGTCGGCCTTGAACTGCATGGTCGACAGGTTGAGTGCGACCGGCACGTTGCTGAGCCCGGCTTCGCGCCACAGCGCCTGCTGGCGCGCCACCTCGTCGAGTATCCAGTGCCCGAGCGGCACGATGAGCCGGGTTTCCTCGGCCAGCGGAATGAAGCGGTCGGGCGGCATGCTGCCGAAGGTCGGGTGCTGCCAGCGGATCAGCGCCTCGGCGCCGCAGAGCCGGCCCGTGCGCAGGCAGAGCTTGGGCTGGTACTCAAGGCGGAATTCGCGGCGCTCCAGTGCCTGGCGCAGTTGTGCTTCCAGCTCCAGCCGGCCGAGGCCGTGTTCCTCGAGTTCGTCGCAATAAATCTGGTAGTTGCTGCGGCCCATGCCCTTGGCCCGGTACAGCGCAATGTCCGCCTTTTTCAGCAATTCGTCGGCGCGCGTGCCATGGGCCGGGAAATAGGCGATGCCGACGCTGGCGGTGACGGAGAGCACGTGGTCGTCGAGGCGGAAAGGCTCGGTCATGTGTTCGATGATCTTGCGCGCCACGATCTCGGCTTCCCCGGCCTCGTGCAGCTGCGGAATCACCAGTGCGAATTCGTCGCCGCCGAGGCGGGCCACCATGTCGTGCTCGCGCAGGCAGCGCTGCAGGCGGCGGGCGGCAGTTTTCAGCAGCTGGTCGCCCATGTCGTGGCCCAGCGTGTCGTTCACTTCCTTGAAGTGGTCCAGGTCGAGATAGAACACCGCGGCCACCTTGCCGGTGAGTGCGGCCTGCTTCAGCAGCTCGGGCAGGCGTTCGCCGAACTGGTGGCGGTTGGGCAGCGCGGTGAGCGGGTCGTAGAAGGCCAGGCGGTTGATGGTTTCCTCGGCCTGCTTGTGCGCGG
>DAIRDY010000144.1:0-2101 GCA_036795935.1 Moraxellaceae bacterium
CGGGCCACGCCCATGTCGCCGGTGGCAATGCCCTTCACCGAGCCGTCTTCGCGGTACAGCACTTCCGAGGCGGCGAAGCCGGGGAAGAGGTTCACTTCCAGCTCTTCGGCCTTGGTGGCCAGCCAGCGCACGAGGTTGCCGAGGCTGATGATGTAGTTGCCTTCGTTGTGCATGGGCTTGGGCACGGCCCAGCCCGGGGTCAGCACGCTGCGCGTGTCGTTGAGCAGGAAATAGACTTCGTCGCGGACGACGGGAGTGTTGAGCGGGGCGCCCTGTTCCTTCCAGTCCGGGAACAGCTCGGCCAGCGCACGCGGTTCGAAGCAGGCGCCGGAGAGGATATGGGCGCCGAATTCGGAGCCTTTTTCCACCACGCAGACAGAGATCTCGTGGCCCGACTCGATACTGAGCTGACGCAGGCGGATGGCGGCGGACAGGCCGGCAGGGCCACCCCCGACGATGACGACGTCAAACTCCATGGCTTCTCTTTCCACGACGGACTCCTCACAACAAAAGGCTGGATGGATCGGCAGCAGTACCCGGACCGTGATTTAAGTCCGCATGCCGACTCGATTTTCGGGCGGCGGCTAGTATAAAAGGACCGCTACCAAAGGCCAACAAAGTCGCACGCTTCCTGTCCGACAACATTGGCTTCGCTGCCTCAAGGATATCGTCATGTCCGACACCCCCGATCTGCCCCCGTCCCGGCTGCGCACCGACCCGCTGGCCATCGCCCGCCTGTTGCAGGACGAGGAGGGGCACGACCCGGCGCGCCTGCCGCCGGTACACCAGTGGAACCCGCCGTTCTGCGGCGACATCGACATGGAAATCCGCCGCAACGGCCAGTGGTTCTACCAGGGCGGGCCGATCAACCGCCTGCCGCTGGTGAAGCTGTTCAGCAATGTGCTGCGCCGCGACGAGGACGGCCACCACTATCTGGTCACGCCGGTGGAGAAGGTGCGCATCCGCGTCGAGGACGCACCTTTTGTCGCCGTGACCGTCCTGCGCCATGTCGAGGCGGGCATTCCCTACCTGCGCTTCACGCTGCAGACCGGGGATGTCGTGGTGGCCGACGCCGATCATCCGCTGCGTATCGAGTGGCGCACCGGTGACGAGCCGCACCCCTATTTGCGGGTGCGCGACCGCCTGGAGGCGCTGGTCTCACGCAACGTGTACTACCAGCTGGTGGAGTGGGGCGAGGAACAGATGGTGGACGGGCGCCCGGCCCTGGTGGTGCAAAGCGCCGACCAGTGCTTCCTGCTGGGCTGGCTCTAGGCGTTTGTCGGACGTTGGAAGCGGCCCCGGCCCTAAGGGTTCGATGGCCAAGGGCCCCGCTGCGGCGTTGCCGTCGCTTGCCGGGCGTCCAGTCCGGCTAGGCGCCGGGGCCTGGCGGCCGAACGCGGGGACTTCCAACGCCCGACAGACGCCTGGCCGCGGGCTAATAACTCCGGCGGCGCTTAGACCGATTGCCCCGGTGGCATGGCGTGCCGCAACGGCTGGACTAGCCTGATGTGAGCCACTGCCGCCTACCGCAGGGGGATCCCGTGTCCGTCACCCGCAGCCGTCTCCGTGCCCATGCCATCGAATGGCATGTCGCTCCGCCCGCTCAGGCGGCGGCCGGGCAGCGCCATCATTTCCTGCAACTGCAGCGCCGCTGCAATGCCGACTTTTGTCGGCATCCGGCACTGGTGCACAACGCCTGGCTGGAGGCCCTGTCAAACGAGAGTGTTTCGCAGCGCGCGGTGCTGGCCAGCCTCGGGCAGCTTGCCATCCTGCTGCGGCAACTGGTGCTGGCGCGCGAGCGGCATACGCTCATGCTGGGTGAGCATGGCAGCGGGCAGTGGCCGCAGGAAGGCGAGGGCGGCGCTGCCGTCGTGGTCTGCTTCGATGGTGCGGGCGTGCCCTGGTGCCCCCCCCTGCCGGGTATCGGCATGGGGGATCCCTATGTGCTCAGCGAGCGCCTGCAAGGCTGGTGGTCGGCCTGGCAGAAGCAGTTCCCGTTTCTCGCGCACCAGGACTGGGGGCTTCGTGCGGCATGGCCCGCCACGCGCGCCTTGTGCGACCTCATTGACCGTGACTACAACGAAAGCTGCTTTTCCACGGC
>DAIRDY010000144.1:2201-6026 GCA_036795935.1 Moraxellaceae bacterium
CACTGACGGGCGCGCCGCCTGTTCAGGCGGCGACGATCAGGCGCACCGCATGCGCCACCATCTTCAGGCCCGCCAAGGCCTTTTCACCGTCGGCCAGTCGCTGTTCCAGCACGCGGATTTCGGCCGGACGCACCCCCGGATTCACCTCGGCCAGCGCGCGCAGGCGGGCAATCTCGCTGCCGTTGTCCTGGCGCCAGCGCGCGAGCGCCGCGTCACGCAGCGCCGGCAGTGCCGCGTCGGCCACGGCCTGGGCACGGCGCAGGCCGATTTCCAGCACCTCCTGCTGCTGCTTCACCACCTGGCGTGCCAGCGCCCGCTCGAGCGGCTGCACCTGTTTGAGCAGCACCTCGTGGCTGACGCGCGCGGCCAGGTCGCGGCCGTCCTGATCGACCAGCACGCGCAGCGACGGCGAGGGCAGGGCGCGTTCGACCCCGAGGCCGCGCGGCGCCACGGTCTCCAGCCGGAAAAACATTTCCAGCAGCAAGGTGCCGGGCTTGATGCCCTTGTTGCGGATCAGCGCGACATTGGTGTTGCCGAATTCCTGGCGCCGGAACAGCTCGAGCAGGCCCTGCGCCATCGGGTGTTCCCAGGTCAGGAACTGCACGTCTTCGCGGGCCAGCGCGTAGTCGCGGTCCAGCGATACTGTCATGCCGTCGGGGTCGAGGCCGGGAAAGCCGTCCAGCAACTGGTGGTCGCCAGGACGCAGGATGTGCAGGTGTGACTCGTGCTGTTCTTCATGTTCGACGCCGAAGGCCGACCATGCGCGCTCCATGAAACGACCCAGCGCCTCGTCGGCTTCGGTGGCGTGCAGTGCGGCCATCAATGCATCCGCCTGTTCGCGGCGGCAGGAATTCAGTTCGAGCAGGCGGTCGCGTCCCTTTTCCAGTGCGGCCAGCAGTTCGGCGCGCCGCGTGCGGGCGTCGGCCAGCAGCTGTTCGAAGGCCTCGCCACCGTTGCGCAGCGCGTCGGGCAGGCGGGCGCGCTGCTCCTCGAGAATGGTGCGTGCGGTGGGACTGATGCTTTCAAACGCGTCCAGCCCTTCGTGATACCAGCGGAACAGCCGCTCCTGCGCGGTGCCGGCAAAATGCGGCACATGCAGCTCGATGGTGTGGCGCTGGCCGATGCGGTCGAGGCGGCCGATGCGCTGCTCCAGCAGCTCGGGATCGCCCGGCAGGTCGAACAGCACGAGATGGTGCGCGAACTGGAAATTGCGGCCTTCGGAGCCGATTTCCGAGCAGAGCAGGATTTGCGCGCCGTATTCCTCGTCGGCGAAATAGGCGGCGGCCCGGTCGCGTTCCAGCAGGCTCATGCCCTCATGGAACACCGAGGTGCGCACACCCTGTTTCAGCCGCAGGTATTCCTCGAGTGCCAGTGCCACCGGGCTGGAGCGGCAGATCAGCAGAACCTTGTCGCGCTTGAGTTTCTTCAGCAGCTCGGTGAGCCAGGCCACGCGCGCATCGACGGCGCACCAGCCGTCATCGGCGGCATGCATTTCCGGGTAGAGCGCGCGCCGCAGTTCCGAGGCGACGTGATCGGCAGGTGCCGGCAGCGGCACCGGATGGCAGCGCCGTGCCGGAAAGCCGCCAATGGCCTCGCGCGTGTTGCGGAACAGCACGCGGCCGACGCCGTGGCGATCGAGCAGTGCGGCAAGTGCGGCCTGCCGGCCTTCGGCCGTGTCCAGATGTGCCAGCAGGTCGGCCGGCAACTTCTCCGCCAGCACGGCACGCGCATCGGCCGGCAGCGGCGCATCATCCAGCAGTGCATTGGCGGCATCGGCAATGGCGCCATACGCCGACTCGTCGGCAACAAACTGTTCGAGGTCGTGATAGCGCGCCGGGTCGAGCAGGCGCAGGCGGGCAAAATGGCTGGCCATGCCGAGGTGCTCGGGCGTGGCGGTCAGCAGCAGCACGCCGGGAATCTTTTCCGCCAGCAGCGCCACCAGCTCATAGGCGGCGCTTGGTTCTTCCGGCGTCCACTCCAGATGGTGCGCCTCGTCCACCACCAGCAGGTCCCAGCCGGCGGCAATGGCGGCTTCGGCCAGATCCGGATGATCCACCAGCAGCTCCTGCGACATCAGCACGATCTGTTCGGTGACAAAGGGATTGGCGCTCTCGTCGCTTTCGCGCAGCGCGGCCGTGCGCTCGAGATCGAACAGCGCGGCATTCAGGTTGAAGCGCCGGCGCATTTCCACCAGCCACTGGTACTGCAGGTTTTCCGGCACCAGTATCAGCACGCGTCCGGCGCGGCCGGTGTGCAGCTGCTGGTGGATGATGAGGCCTGCCTCGATGGTCTTGCCGAGGCCGACTTCGTCGCCGAGCAGCACGCGCGGCTGCGGCCGGTGGCCGACCTCATGGGCAATGTAGAACTGGTGCGGCACGCGGCCGAGGCGCGGCCCGATCAGGCCGGCCAGCGGCGAGGCGGCGAGTTTTTCTTCCTGCAACAGGGCCTGCACGCGCAACTCGAACAGCTCGTTGCTGTCGAGCTGCGAGGCCAGCAGGCGCTCCTGCGGGCGCGCCAGGTGGATGTCGGCCGAGAGTCGCGTCTCGTTGAGCACGGTGCTGTCACCGGCATCGTTCTGCACGTGGTAACGCAAAAGCCCGCGCTGCTCTTCCACGCGCTGCACGGTCCACACCGCGCCGTTCACGTCCTGCACCACATCGCCTTCGCCATAGCGGATGCGCGACAGCGGCGCATTGTTGCGGGCATAGGCGCGGGTCTCCTCGCTGCGCGGGAAGAGCACGGTCACCGAGCGGCCGTCGATCTCGATGATGACGCCGAGGCCGAGTTCGGTTTCGGCATCGGAAATCCAGCGCTGGCCGATGGCGGGGGTGTGCAGGGAAGCGGATGAACTCATGCGGGTCTCGGAGCAGGCGGCAATCAGAAAGGAGCAGGGTCGCGGAAGGTCAGGCGCGCACCGTTCACCGGGTGGGTGAAGGATAGTCGCTCGGCATGCAGGCAGAGGCGGCTGCCCTCCGGGGCGGCCTCGGGCGGGGCATAGAGCGCATCACCGAGCAGCGGGTGGCCCAGCGCCTGCAGGTGCACGCGCAGCTGGTGCGAACGCCCGGTAAAAGGTTCGAGCTCGACGCGGGTGCAGCCCGGCAGGCGCGCCAGCACGCGCCAGCGCGTCAGCGAGGGCTGGCCGCCGACCGGGTCGACGACATGGCGCGGCTTGGTCGGCGGGTCGTAGCGCAGCGGCAGGTCGATCTCGCCTGCATCTTCGGCCAGGTGCCCGAGGGCCAGCGCGATGTAGCGTTTGTCGACCTCGCGGTCCTGGAACTGGCGGGAGAGCTCGCGGTGGCTGTCGGCATTGCGGCCCAGCACCAAGAGGCCCGATGTGTCGCGATCCAGGCGATGCACGATGCGGGCATCGGGATAGTCGGCGAGCAGGCGCGCGATCAGGCAGTCCTGCTTGTCCTCGCCGCGCCCGGGAACGGACAGCAGGCCGCAGGGCTTGCTGACGACAAGCAGCGCGGCATCGGCATGGAGCACGCGGATGGCAGTGGGCAGCAGGGGCGGGAAGGACGGCAGCATGCGTGGGATCGGGGTCCACCGGCGACAGGGCGCGCATTGTAGACGAGGGCGGACGAGGCGGCATGTGTTTGTTGCGACGATGGCCCCGACAGCGTGTTGAGACGTCGCTTCAGCAACGGGGGAGGAAGCGCTGGACAGCCTCTTCAAGCCCGGCGCCGGCCATTCAGGCGTTGTTGCAGGTTAGCGGTGCGCGGGGCGACGCGTCATGGCGCATTAATCGGCGCTCAATGGCGGGGAGCAGGATTTGTGCAGGCCGGTGCTGTCGGCGGGCGGGGCCGGCAGGCAGAATGCCGT